>JALEXS010000017.1 GCA_022780025.1 Mollicutes bacterium
CTACCGGCTGAGCTAGTGAATCATATGGCTGGGATGGCTGGGATCGAACCAGCGAATGACAGAGTCAAAGTCTGTTGCCTTACCACTTGGCTACATCCCAATGTTTTACTGGTGGAGGGGGGCAGATTCGAACTGCCGAACCCTAAGGAATTGATTTACAGTCAACCGCGTTTAGCCACTTCGCTACCCCTCCGACTTATCACACAGCAATATATGGTGGATGCTAAGGGGCTCGAACCCATGACCTCCGCCGTGTAAAGGCGATGCTCTCCCAACTGAGCTAAGCATCCAAATTACACGACTTATTGCGTGCTTAATTATTATATTAATTAGAATTATCTAAGTCAATAAAATAATTAAGCAATATAAAACTTTTTTTCAATTTTTTTAAAATTTACGATTAATAGCCCTTTTTACCAAGTAAATGGAACATATTTTTCTTATAAATTTCAACTCCAGGTTGATTGAAAGGATTAACATCGAGTAAATAAGCACTCATTGCACATGCTTTCATGAAGAAATATAATAATTCGCCAAGAGTAAAAGCGTTCATTTCATCAAGGTTAATTGTAATATTTGGAATATTAGCATGTTCAGAGTGAGCTTTTAAAGTTCCTTCATAAGCTTTATTATTTACAAATGATAAATTTTTACCTGCTAAATAATTTAAACCATCGAGATCATCTTTATCACTAGGAATTTCTACATCATAATTAGGTTTATCAACGTAAATAATGGTTTCAAATAAAATCTTGCTACCTTCTTGAATGAATTGTCCTAAACTATGTAAATCAGTAGTAAATACGCAACTAGAAGTTAATAAAGCTTTATCTTCTTTACCTTCAGATTCATCGAATAATTGTTTCCACCATTCGTTAAGCATTCTAAATCTAGGTTCATATGAACAAAGCATTTCAACTTTATAATTTAATTCACTATATAAGAAATATCTTTCTAATGCGTATTTATAAGCATCGTTTTCAAGAATATTTGGATTATCATAATCTTTTTGAGCTTTAGCGCATCCATTTAAAAATTCAACAATATCGATACCAGCACAAGCGATAGGAAATAATCCAACTGCAGTTATAACACTATATCTACCACCAATATTGTCTGGTAAGATATAAGTTTCATAACCTTCATTATTAGCTAATACTTTTAAAGCACCTTTTTCTTTATCTGTAACACAAACAATAGCCTTTCTAGCTTTTTCTATACCAACTTTTTCTTCTAATAAAGTTTTTAAAAGTCTAAAAGAAATAGAAGTTTCAGTAGTTGTACCACTTTTAGAAATACAACAAATAGCAAAATTTCTATTTTTTAAATATTCTAAAATTTGATGAATATAATTAGGATCAAGAGTATTTCCTAAATAAACAATTTTCATTTTGCTTGTTGGATATAATCCATTAATTGCGTCGATTACAGCGTTACTTCCTAAATAAGAACCACCGATACCGCATACTACTAAAGTATCATAATTTTCAATAAATTCTTTAGCTTTTATTTGAATTCTATTAACTTCATCTTTATCGTAAGAAGTTGGCCAATCATACCATCCTAAAAAATCACTACCAGCTCCAGTTTTATTACGAATCTTATCATCGATTTCTTTGACTTTATCCTTATAAGCTTCAAAATCAACTAATTTTTCTTCGTTAACATGTGAAAAACTAACCTTAATCATTTTCTAAATTCTCCTTTTCTAGTTCAATTTCTATCATTTTAGGCAAAGCTTTTTCTAATTTTGAAAAGTCTATTTCTTTTAAATAAGTAGTTATCTTTTTAGATGGAACTATATCCTTATAAGGATTAAATTCAGGTGGTAACTCCTTAATAGAAACACTTAAAAATTTATCTTCCTTATTAACGTTTTTAATAAGTACTTTAACTTTATCGCCAATAGTGAAGTAAGAATTGATGTCATTTACAAAATTACTTGATATTTCAGAAATATGTAACAATCCAACATATCCACCATCGAAGGATAAAAAAACACCATATTTAACTATTTTTATAATAATACCTTCAGTAATGTCACCTTTTTTAAATGTTACATCAATCATTATTCTTCCTCGAGTATACTTTTTAAGATCATTAAATCATCAAAAGTGGTGATTTTAAAATTGAACCTATCACCTTTAATAAGTTTAATCTTTTTTTCATCATTTACAAGTAAACTAGCATCATCAGTATAAATTTTATTTTCTTTTTTAGCTTTAATGTGAGCATTATAAATATCTTTAAAATTAAATATTTGAGGAGTTTGGATTGAAATAATTTCATCTCTATTCAAATATTTTTCGATATAATCGCCATTAATTGAAGCGATTGAATCATAAGTAGGAACGTAAGTAGAAACATTACCATACTCCTTACTAGCTTCAATTATATTATTAATAATTTTTGAAGTTATTAATGGTCTAGAAGAATCGTGGATTAAAACTTTATCTTCATTAGATAATTTATCATTTAAGTAATTTAAAGCGTTAAAAACACTTTCTTGTCTACTTTCTCCACCAATTACTATTTCAAATGGTTTGTGTACTTTAAAGTTAGAAATAATGTCATAAACGTGTTCTAAATAATTTTTTCCAGTAACTAAAATTATCTTATCTATATTTTCATTTCTAGCAAGAGTTTCATAAGAATAAGTAAATAAATCTCTATTATTAAATTTTAAAAATTGCTTAGGAGTTGAGATATTAAGTCTTTTACTACTCCCTCCTAATAATAAAATTGCATATATCATAATTCTTTTTTAATATCAGCACGTCTTTTAGCTAAATTTTCTCTAATTTCAATACTATCTAAAATTAATTTTATAACTTTGTCTAATTCACTATGTTCGCTATAATCTGCTTTACAAATATAATTAACACGACCATCTTCAAATAAATTAGAAACTTTATCTCTTTCACCTTTTTTATAAACAGCTATAGAATTTCCACCGTTTTCTTTAACAACAATCATACTTGGAACATCGGTTAATCCATCACCTAAATAAATCATATTTTCATATTTAATACGTCTAATAGGAGTTTTTTCGTTAATCTTAGTATCATCATTACCAATAACTAAACCTTTAGAAATTCTAAAAATATATTGAGTTTTTTGAGTATAATTGATCATTGTTTTTGGCCATGTAGCTTCTTTAGTTTTTTCGTCATAAATATATTCACAACCGAATATAGCGTTAAATTCTTTAAAAATAGAAGTGCCTTCAACGATTTCTTTATTTCCACTAGTTATAAGATAATGTTCAATTATTAATCCTTTTTCTCTTCCATAATCTTTAATACGCTTAAACCAATTTTCTACACCACGAAAATATTTAATAGCTTTTCCTTGCTCTTTTAAATATTCTCTAGTTAAAGTTATTCCTTTCTTTTTAGCTATATTTATCATCATGTACATATAACCTAAAACTTTATCAATATCCATAGCTTGACAGAATTTAGTAGTTTCAGCCCAGAACTCTTCAGGTGTATAACCTAAAGAAGGAATGAAACTAAAATTTTGCATATCAGTTATAGCTAAAGTTTTATCAAAGTCGTACATAAGTGCAATAATTGGTTTTTCCATATCAAAAGTCCTCCCTATAATTTTATCAAATTATAGATACATTAACAAATTAATTGTTTTGTTAAAAACATGATTAAAAAAATAGTAAATTTGTAAAGTTTTGGTATAATTCATTTGAGGTGAAAATATGAAATTTGAAAATATACCATTAAGAGTACCAAATGTTGAAAAAATTAAAAAACAATTTGATTTATTTAAAGAAGAATTTTTAAACGCTAATAACGCTGATGAAGCTTTAAAAGTTATTAAAAAAGTTTTTAAATATCAAGATAATTTAGTAACTGATATGACTGTAATTTCTGTTAGATTTTCTATTAATACTTTAGATAAAAAGGTTGCAGCTGCTAATGAAAAAGTTGATGAAGTATCACCATTAATAAGTGATATAACTAATGATTTTAATGACTTAATTTTAACTTCAAAGTTTAGAAAAGAATTAGAAGAAAAATTAGGAAGTTATTATTTTCAATTACTTGAAAACGATAAAAAGATTTTTTCTAAAGAAATTATCCCTGATTTAGTTGAAGAAAGTAAGTTAGTTAATAAATATGATGCCTTACTTGCTAGTGCACAAATCGAATTTGATGGTGAGACAAGAAACTTAAGTCAACTTGGCAAATATATGTCTAGTCCTAATAGAGAAATTAGAATTAATGCTGCTAAATTATATTATGGATTTTTAAAAGAACATGATGGTGAAATTGGCGAAATATACGATAAACTCGTACATCTTAGAACTAATATGGCTCATAAATTAGGATATAAGAGTTATACTGAATTAGGTTATTTAAAATTAAGAAGACTTGATTATAATCCTGAAATGGTCAGTAATTATCGAAAACAAATTTATGAATATGTTGTTCCACAAGTTGCAAAATTAATGAAAGAACAAGCTAAAAGAATTGAAATCAAAAATCCTTTATTTGTAGATTATAACTTAAAATTCTTAAGTGGTAATCCAGTACCAAAAGGTAATATTAATGATTTAGTAGAAGATGCTAGAAAAATGTATCATGAAATGAGCTCAGAAACTGGAGTTTTCTTTGATGAATTAGTTGATAATCATTTTGTTGATTTAGAAGCTAAAAAAGGCAAAATGGGTGGCGGATATATGACTTATTTACCAAAATATAAGATGCCATTTATTTTCTCAAATAGTAATGGAACAAGTGGTGATGTAGATACTTTAACTCATGAATTTGGTCATTCTTTCCAAGGTCATTTAGGAAGTAAGATTTGGATTCCAGACTTTAGAATGCCAACTTTAGAATCATGCGAAATTGATTCAATGTCTATGGAATTCTTTGCATGGCCATGGATGAATTTATTCTTTGGAGATGATGCAGATAAATATAGATATATGCATTTATGTGATGCTATTTCCTTCTTACCATATGGTGTAGCAGTTGATGAATTCCAACATTTTGTATATGAAAATCCTAATGTTACTCATAAAGAAAGATGTGCAAAATGGGCTGAAATTGATAAAAAATATCGTCCATGGATGAATTATGAAGGATTTGATTATTTAGAAAACGGTGGATACTGGGTTAGACAATCTCACATATTTGGTACACCGTTCTATTATATTGATTATACTTTAGCTCAAGTTTTAGCTTTAGAGTTTAAATGTGAATACGAAAAGAATAAAGAAAAAGCTTGGAAAAAATACATTAAATTATTAAAAATGGGTGGTAAATATCCATTCTTAGAATTACTCGAAAAAGATCATTTAAGAAATCCTTTTATCGAAGGCAATGTTAAAAAAGTAGTTGCTCCACAATTAAAATTATTAAAAACTTTCGATACAAGTAAATTCTAAAATAAGCCTTTTTTATTAATAAACTATGCAGAAATCAATTATTTTTCTGCATTTTTTATTTTTATAGTCAAAAAAATATCAAATATTAATGCTGAAAATTATTTGAATTATGTATTTGATAACATAAATAAATAGTCAATTGATAATTTATTACTATATTCTAAAAATATTAAAAAAAAATAAAGTAGGGTTGAAATCTCGCTGGCGAAAAATGGTGGAATAACAAAAAAAGATAGTTAGAAATTATATTATAAGCTATAACTAAGTTGACCATCTTTTTTTATTCATATATGTGTAATATTTTGATGTACA
The DNA here is from genome assembly GCA_022780025.1 of Mollicutes bacterium. Taxonomy (GTDB): domain Bacteria; phylum Bacillota_I; class Bacilli_A; order RFN20; family CAG-826; genus Onthovivens. Next base: position 5,723 of record JALEXS010000017.1, read on the forward strand.
CATTTTAATATCTATAAAATAAAAAAACTGATGTACTACATCAGTAATCTTTATAAGTGGTGCGAGAAATGAGAATCGAACTCACACAGGTTGCCCTATACGCCCCTCAAACGTACGCGTCTACCAGTTCCGCCATTCTCGCGTGCTTATTATTGTAGCATATAAGTTACTCAATAAAAAGATTTTTGTAATAAAATTTGAAAGTTAGTATAAAATACTAATTTATAGTGCTAGAATGTTTTGTGGAGGAAATATAAATGAAGAAAATTTTAGTTGAAACAAGTGCTAGACATATCCATGTTACACAAGAAGCACTTGAAATATTATGTGGTAAAGGATTTGAACTTGAAGTTAGAAAGATGTTATCTCAACCAGGTCAATTTGTTTCCAACACTCGTTTAGATATAGTTGGTCCAAAAAATACTTTAAAAGGTGTTTCAATTTTAGGACCAGTAAGAAGTGCATGCCAAGTTGAAGTTAGTGCAACTGACGCTAGAACCTTAGGTGTTAAAGCTCCAATTAGAGAATCAGGTGATATTGCTGGAAGTGCCCCTATTATTATTAGAAATCCAGAAACTGGTGCAGAAGTTGCTTTACAAGAAGGATGTATCGTTGCTAAAAGACACATCCATATGACACCAGAAGACGCAGAAGAATTTGGTGTTAAAAATGGCGATATAGTTGCTGTTAAAGTTGAAGGCACTGGTCGTAGCATTGTCTTTGGTGACACTGTAATTAGAGTCTCTCCTAAATTTTGCCTTGCTATGCATATTGATACAGACGAATCAAATGCTGGTAATTGCTTCGGCGAAGTTTATGGGGAATTAGTTAAATAATGATTAAAGAATTTAATTATAAAACTCACGGAACTTGTTCTACAAATATTAAAATAGTTTACGATAGTGAAACTAAAATAATTAAGGATGTAGAATTTACTAGAGGCTGCCCAGGTAATACTTTAGGAGTAGCAACTCTTTGTAAAAATCATCAGTTAGAAGAAATTAGAGATTTATTAAAAGGCATTAAATGTGGTGCTAAATCTACATCTTGTCCTAATGAATTATCTAAGGCAATTGATGAAATCTTAAAAAATAACTAGGTTTTGCAGGGTTTTTATTTAAAAAAACCAATTATTTTCTATAAATTATTTAACTTGTAATTAGCCTATAAAAAAATTATAATAATAACACTTATCAAGAATCATGATTAATAGGTGAAATAACATGATAGCAACTCTAAAATGAAATTAGTAAGTGCTCCCTATAGCAAAGTTACCACACTTTGATCGATAAGTAAGGTATGAATCTAACCTTCCACAAAAGTGGGAGGTTTTTTATTTATAAAGGAGTGTATTGATATGGAAGAAAAAATCTTATTTACTAGTGAATCTGTCAGTGAAGGACATCCTGATAAATTATGTGATCAAGTTAGTGATGCAATATTAGAAGAAGTATTAAAACAAGATCCAAACGCTTTTGTTGCATGTGAATGTTTTGCTACTACTGATACGTTAATTATTGGTGGAGAAATTACCTCAAGTAAAGCTAGTGTAGATTATGATAAAATTGCTCGAGATGTTATTAAAGATATAGGCTATGATAAAGATGAATATGGTTTTAATTATAAAACTGTAAAAATTATTAATTTAATAAAAGAGCAATCAACTAATATTAGTCAAGGTGTTAGAAAAGAATCCATATATGAACAAGGTGCTGGTGATCAAGGCATTATGTTTGGATACGCTAGTAAAGAAACAAAAGGATATATGCCTTTAGCTATAACTATTGCTCATAAATTAGTTAGAGAAGCAACAAGATTAAGAAAAGAAGGTAAGTTAAAGTATGCTAGACCTGATATGAAATCTCAAGTAACTATTGATTATACAGATAATACCCCTAGAATCGATACAATCTTAATGTCTATTCAACATGATCCAGATGTTAAATTAGATGAATTTAAAAAAGAAATTTATGAACTTATTATGAAACCTGTAGCTTTATCATTTAATATGAATACAGATTTCAAAGTTTTAATTAATCCAACTGGTTGGTTTGAAATTGGTGGTCCTAAAGGTGATACTGGTTTAACAGGAAGAAAAATTATTGTTGATACTTATGGTGGTAGTGCTAGACATGGCGGAGGAGCTTTTAGTGGAAAAGATCCTAGTAAAGTTGATAGAAGTGCTGCATATATGGCTCGTTATATAGCTAAAAATTTAGTTGCTGCTGGTGTAGCTGATCGTATTGAAATCCAATTAAGTTATGCAATTGGAGAACCAAAACCTCAATCAATAAATATATCAACTTTTAAAACATCACATTATGATGATGAATTAATTTTAGAAGTGATTGACAAAGTATTTGATTGTAGACCTGGTGTTATTATTAAGAACTTTAATTTATTAAATCCTAGTTTTTCTTATAAAAAACTTGCTAATTACGGACATTTTGGAAGACCTGATTTAGACTTACCTTGGGAAAAATTAGATAAAGTTGACGAAATTAAAGAAGTCTTAAAACAAATTCAAAAATAAGTTTTAAAGTTTTTATTATTCAAAATCTTTGTTCTATATTATAATTAAAGTATAAAGAACACAGGAGGAAAAATAATATGAAATATCAAATAATTGGTAAAAACATCCAAGTTACAGAAGGGATTTCTAATGCAATAGAAAAGAAACTTTCTAAATTGGATAAATATTTTTCTAAGGATGCTGATGTTACATGTCGTGCTGTTGTTAGAACTTACAAAAATTCTGCAAAAGTTGAAATAACTGTTTCTTCTAATAATATGACTTTTAGAAGTGAAGTTACTGATAGTGACCTTTATGCTGCAATTGACTTATCTGTAGATAAATTAAAAGATCAATTAAGAAAAATTAAAACACAAATGCTCAGAAAATATGGGCACGATGGACTCGGAAAATCATTAGTTTATGATGAAATCGAAAGTAGTGACAATGAAATAGATCCATCAAATATAGTACGTACTAAATCTTATGATTTAGATCCTATGACTTTAGATGAAGCAATTACTAGAATGATTGCCATTGACCACGATTTCTTCTTATATTTAGATAAAGAAGACGATAAAATTAGCGTCGTTTATAAAAGAAATGAAGGTGGATTTGGCTTAATTCAAGCAGATAACGAAATTAAATAATGAATAAATTATTAGCTACTGATTTAGATGGCACTCTTTTTTATCCAAAAGAAAAAAAGAGAATGATTGAAGATAGCAATTTAAAAGTATTAAGAGATTTCGCTGATGAAGGTAATGAAGTTGTAATAATATCAGGGCGTTCATTAAATTATTGTCTTAAAGTAAAAAAAAGAGTTAATAGAAATGTTGGCTTAATTTGCTTTAATGGAAGCCTTGTTTATAAAGATGGCAAAATTATTTATTCTCAAGCTCTTAATAATGAAAAAATAAATGATTTTATTAATGAAATTTATGAGGAATATAAACTACCAGGTGTTTTCATTATGAGTGAAAATGGGATGTTTGTAAAAATTAGATCAAAAAATCCTATTATGAGACTTGGTTATATTTTTTATTATAAAAATCAGAAGGTTTATAAAGAAGATTTCCATTGGAAAATCGAAGATTATAATAATGAAATTAAGAATGGCAAAATCTTTAAAATTATGTTTTTCTTCGGAATTACCAAGAAATCTAAAAACAAAGCAGGCGAAATTAATAAAATTTTTAGAAATACATTAGAAGATTATGAATGCAATTGGTCTGATAATGTTATTGAAGTTACTGCTAAAAATTGTAGTAAAGCAAATGCCCTTGCTCATTATATTTCTAAAGAAAAACTTGAGAACTGCAGGGTTTTTGTTGTTGGAGATAGCGGAAACGACATTTCGATGTTTAAAAAATATCATGAAAATAGTTTCTGTATTAACAAGGCTCCACACGTTATAAAAAAATATGCAGCTTATACAATAGATAAATTTTCAGATTTATCTAGATATATTTTTGAAAAATAGTAAAATATTAGAAGAATAAAAAGGAGATTTTATAAATGGAAGTTATCGATCGTATTATTGTATCTTTAGTTTATTACAATGCATGTATTAGAGATACATTAGAATACACACTCAATAGGGATTCATTTGATGTGAATGCTTATGAGCACAAAAAGAATGTTATCACCAACGAATTAAAAGTAGAAAGTCCATTAAAAGTATTTTTAAGTAAACAAGGTGAAAACGGTGAAAAAACTGTAGCTACTATTAATCAATTTATTGAAGAATTTTATAGTGATAGTTCAACTGTTATTAAAGCAGCTAGTGATGGTTTAAGAGTTGATCATGCTCAAAACATTAAGATTTTTGATGCAGTTGTACCATTACACGAAAACATTAATAGTATTATTAGAATTCATGCAAATTATGCTATTGAAAATAATATTAAAAATGAAACTGTTGATAATTTAGTTATTCAAGATGAAAGATTCTATCGTGCTGTAGCTTTATTAACTTTAAGTGGAGAACTTTATAGACAATTTGAAGAATACAATAAAGTTAGAAGAGAAGCTAAAGGCGAAAAGACCCCACAATCTAATTTCATTGAAAACGATTTAAATACTTTAAATAGATTATTCATGATTGTTAAACAAAATGCTTCATGTAAAGATAAACTTTATACAGATGCATGTGATGCTGTTTTGTTCTCTATTGAAATGATGAATGGACATCGTGATTTACCAGAAGGAAAGAATTTTGGTGATGTCTTTAAAGAAGCAAGTGAAAAAGTTGCTGCTTTTGTCGCTGATAGTGAAACAAAATGGAAAGAATTATATCAACCAGCTGTTAATGAATTAATTGAAGATAGTAAAAAACAACAAGAAGCTGCTGAAGCTACTAAAGCTGCATAGTTTTGTATATGGCAAATATTGATAACAAAGCAAAAAAGAAAAAAGAGATTCTAGTATTTAAACAATACACAATAAAACAATTTTTAAGTTTAATCTTAGGAATCAGTTTTTTGTTAACTGGTGTTGCTTTATTAATCATGTATTATATTTATGAATATGCTCCTATTAAAAGTGGTGCATACGCAACTTTATCTAATGCATTAAAAACTTTCAATAAAGGGACACATACAACTCTTGGCTTTATAGGATGGGGAATTATTGCTTTAATTCTTGGTGCTTTAATAATTACGTTAGCTCTATCTTTTGCTTATAAATTAGAAGAAAAAGAAAAAGATAAACAAACACGTCGAGAAATCAGACTTAAAGCTCTTAAAGAACAACAAAACGAATCCTTGCAAGATAAGATTATTGCTTCTATTAATGAAAAATAATTAAGTGCACTTCGGTGCACTTTTTATTAAAAAAAGAGTTCTATATGAACTCTTTAATTTATTAAATTATGGCGGAGAAAGAGGGATTTGAACCCTCGCGTCCTTTGACAGACCTATGAGCTTTCCAAGCCCACCCCTTCAGCCTCTTGGGTATTTCTCCGTGCTTTATGATTATATCAAGTTATTTATAAGAAATCTATTTAAAATTATGAAGGAAATAAAAATTAAAAAAGAATTCTCTAATCAAAGAGTAGATAAGTTCGTTAGGAAGTATCTAAATGATGCTCCTTTGAGCTTTATTTATAAACTTTTTCGAAAAAAAGATGTAAAAATTAATGATCATTGGGTTAAACCTGAATATATTTTAAAATGCGATGATAATTTAAAAATATATGTAACTGATGAACAATTAAATGATTTTATTAAACCTTTAGAATACTCTAAAATTAATTTTGATATTGATATTATTTATGAAGATGAAAATATTTTGATTGTAAATAAACCGAGCGGAATTTTAGTTCATGGTGATATAAATGAAAAACGAATTACTTTATCTAATAAAGTTTTAGGTTATTTAGTTAATAAAAATGAATATAATCCAAATGATAGAGGTTTTGTTCCTTCGCCATGTCATCGTTTAGATAGAAATACCAGTGGATTAGTAATTTTTGCTAAGAATATTATTAGTTCACAAATATTGATGGAAGAATTTAAGACTCATAATAATCTATCTAAAGTTTATATTGGTCTAGTTAAAGGTAAAGTTAATAATAAAGGTAAAATAGACGCGCCTTTATATAAAGATGAAAATACTGGAAAAGTTACGATAAAAAGTATAAAAGATGGTGGGAAAAATGCTTTAACTTATTATGAACCAATTTGTTTTAATGAATTATATTCATTATTAAAGATTAATATTGTAACTGGTAGAACTCATCAAATAAGAGTTCATTTATCTTATATTGATCATCCTTTAATTGGTGATAGTAAATATGGTGATTTTAATATTAATAAAATATTTGAAAAAGATTTTAATTATAAGAATCAATTTCTTCATGCTTATTCAATTTCTTTTAATAAATTACCTAATGAATTATCATATTTATCGAATAAAACTTTTAAAGCAAAACTTCCTTTAAATAAAGAAAAAATAATTTATCAAATTTATAACAATTTCGATATAAATAATATATAATTGTAATGCTTTAATTAAGGAAGAAATTATGAACGAAACCGCATTAAAAAATTATCAAAGATGGTTGGAAAGCCCCCTTGTTAGTGAACAAGATAAAGAAATATTAAAAAATATGTCAGAAGACGACATTGATGATGCCTTCTTCCAAGATATTAAATTTGGTACTGCTGGAATGAGAGGAATAATCGGTCCAGGTACTAATAGAATGAACGTTTTTACAATTAGAAAAGCTTGCGTTGGTTATGCTAGATTTTTATTATCTAAATATAAAGATGCAAGAACTAAAGGTGTTGTAATATCTCATGATAATCGACATATGTCTCGTGAATTTACACTTGAATGTGCTGATATTTTGAATGAAATGGGTATTAATACTTATATTTTTGACTCATTAAGACCTACACCTGAATTATCTTATGCTGTTAGATATAAATGCTGCTGTGGTGGTATTATGATTACAGCATCTCATAATCCTAAAGAATATAATGGCTTTAAAGTTTATGATAGTTATGGTTGCCAATTAACACCTAATAAAATTACTCCTTTATTAGATATTATTAATGGTTTAAAAGATGAATTATCTTTAGATATAGTAAAAGTTACAGATCGTGGTATAAATACTGTTTTAGGACCTGAAGTAGATAATTCTTATGTTGCTTTAGTAGAACAAGTACAAGTTAATCCAAATTTAAATAAGAGTAATTTTAAAATTGTTTATACTCCAAATCACGGTACAAGTTATATTAATGCCATGAGAGTATTTAAAGATTGTGGATATGATGTTTATCCTGTTTTAAGTCAATGTGATCCTGATCCTGATTTTAAAGGTACAAAATCACCTAATCCTGAAGATCCAGCAAGTTATGAAGAAGCAATTAAATTAGCTAAAGAAATAGATGCTGATTTAATTTGTATGACTGATCCTGATGGAGATAGAGTTGGTTTAGCTTGTAAAAATAAGGTTGGTGACTATGTTTTATTAACTGGTAATGAATCAGCAGCAATATTACTTGATTATATTTTAAGTGAAAAAAGAAAGAAAGGATTCTTAGTTAATAATGGTGTTGTTTATAATACTGTTGTTACTTCTACATTAGGTGAAAAAATTGCAAAATCTTATGGAGTTTCTACAGAATCTTTCTTAACTGGATTTAAATATATTGGTGATCGTATTCAATTCTATGAAGAACATGGTGGACCTGAATTTGTATTTGGTTATGAAGAAAGTTATGGTTGTTTAATTAAACCATTTGTTCGTGATAAAGATGGAATACAAGCTATTTTATTATATTGTGAAGTTGCTGTATTCTATAGTAAACTTGGTATTACTTTAGATGAAGCTTATCATAATTTAGGGTTAAGATATGGTTTCCATAAATCTAAATTATTTAATATCTATTTTAAAGGTAGTAAAGGTAGTATTAAGATGAAGCAAATTATGGAAAAAGTAATGAATGATCCTTTTACTGAATTATTAGGTAATAAAGTTAAAAGAATTGAAAATTATTTTAATTTAACTACTACAGATTTAGATAGAAATTATGTTGATAATATTACTGGTTTACCTGTTGGTGATTTAATTAAATTTTATTTCGAAGATGGTAGTAATATTGCAATAAGACCTAGTGGTACTGAACCTAAATGTAAATTTTATATTGAAGCTATTAGTGATAATGAAAAAGAAGCAAATGAAATGCCTACTAAATATTACGAAGCTTTATTAGCAAAAGAAAAAATCCAATAATTATTTGGATTTTATAAATTCTTGAATAGAAGAGATAACACCATTATGGTTGTTATCTTTTTTTGTTATATATTTTGCATTCTTTGCTAATGGTTTATACCCATTACACATAAAGAATGAATTTTCAAAACTTTCTAACAATTCTACATCATTTTCAGCATCACCAAAAACTAGCACATTTTCTTTATTAACCCTGCAGAACTCAACTATTTTTTCTAAAGTTGAAGCTTTAGAAACGCCTTTTTGATAGATTTCTGCAAAAGAAGATTCATTCCAAAATCTTATTTCATAATCAGGAATATCTTTAAAAATCTCTCTTAATTTATCTTGATTTTCTTTTAATGGTTCATTGAGTTGCATAATAAATACATAAGGATCGCTATCTAAAATTTTATCAATATCACCTTCAATAACATTCATTCCTGTTGGTTCAAAAAATAATTTTAAATCTTTATTTTCTAAATCATAATATATAGTGTTAAGATTTTCAGCCATAACACTATAAACTTCTTTATGAATTACTTTTTTATATAATTCTTTAACGAAATCTTTATTAAGTTTATATTCAATTGGTGGAATATCGTTTTCAAAAAAAGCATAAGTTCCATTATATGATGAAAAAGGACCAGAAACTTTTAAAATATTTCTATATTTTATTACGCTTCTAGGAGCTCTACCACTTGTAATTACAACGATATTTCCTTCTTTTTCGAATTGATGTAGATAATTAATTGATTCTTTAGAAATAGTTTTATCATCTTTTAATAAAGTACCATCTAAATCAATAGCAACTAAATATTTATTTTTTTCTAACATAAAGACCAACAGTTTTTTTAACTTTAGATAAAGTTTTATTAGCTACATAAGACGCTTTTTTAGCACCTTCTTCTAAAACTTTATCGATTAAATCGCTATTAATAATAGCTTTATATCTTTCTTGGAAAGGACCAATTTCTTCAATAACTTTATCAGCAACTATCTTTTTAAAAGTGCCATATTGATGTATATCTTTAAATTGTTCATTAACTTCTTCGATAGTTTTATCACTTAATGCTGCATATATCATCATTAAATTACTGATGCCAGGTTTATTAATAGGATCATAATAAACATCTGAACCAGTATCTGTAACAGCACTCATTATTTTTTTACGAATAATATTTAAATCATCCTTTAAGAAGATGTCACCTTTTGGATCAGATTTAGACATTTTTTTACTAGGATCTGATAAAGACATAATTCTTGCACCAATTTTTGGAATAACTGGAGTAGGCATAGTAAATAATTCTTTATTGTATCTATTATTAAATCTATGAACTAAATCTCTACATAATTCTACATGTTGTTTTTGATCTTCACCGACTGGTACAACATCTGCGTTATATAATAAAATATCAGCGCACATTAAAACAGGATAAGCAAATAACCCTAATCCAATTGCGTTTTGATTCATTTTTTGGGATTTATCTTTAAATTGAGTCATTCTTGATAATTCACCCATATATAAATAATTAATTAAAATTGAATTCAATTCACTATGAGCACTAACATCACTTTGTAAAAATATAGTTGTTTTTTCAGGATCAAGTCCTGCAGCTAAATAAAAAGCAACGATATCTTTAGTATTGTTTCTTAAAAAAGAAGGCTCGATTGGTAAAGTTAATGCATGTAAATCTGCAATAAATATAAAGTTTTCGTATTCGTCTTGATAATTTTTAAAATTTCTTAATGCGCCAATATAATTACCTAATGTTAAATTTCCGGTTGGCTTAATTCCACTTAATGATCTTTTCATAGTTGTTATTATATGACTAACTCTAATAAAATACAATTTTATTAAAAATAATTATTGAATATGGTAATATTACTAGGGGTAGATAATATGGAAATTAAATTTTATAATTCATTAACAAAGAAAATAGAAACATTTAAGCCTATTAAGGAAAATGAAATTTCAATATATGTTTGTGGACCAACTGTTTATAACGAACCACATATTGGGAATATGCGCCCTGTTATATTTTTTGATACAATAAGAAAATTTTTTGAAACAGTCGGATATAAAGTCACTTATGTTTCTAATTTCACAGATGTTGATGATAAGATTATTACAAAAGCAATTAATGAAGGAGTAGATGAAAAAACTATTTCTACTAGATATATTAATGCTTACTTAGATTGTTTGAATAAATTAAATGTTGAACCTGCTTCTTTAAATCCAAAAGCAACTGAATATATTCCAAGTATGATTGATTATATTCAAAACTTAATTAATAAAGGTTATGCTTATATTGAAGATGGAGAAGTATTCTTTGATGTTAGTAAAATTAGTGATTATGGATGTTTATCTAATATTGATAAAGAATCTTTAAGAACTAATGCTAGAATTGCAGAAAACGTAAAAAAACATTCTCAATATGATTTTTTACTTTGGAAAAAAACTACTGAAGGAATTAAATGGAACACTCCATTTTGTGATGGTAGACCAGGCTGGCATACCGAATGCTGTGTCATGATTGATACAATATTTAAAGGACCAATTGACATTCATGGAGGCGGAAGTGATTTAAAATTCCCACATCATGAAAATGAGATTGCTCAAGCAGAAGCTACACATAATAATCACTTAGCAAATTATTGGTTTCATACTGCAATGATGAATATTAATGGTGAAAAAATGTCTAAAAGTTTAGGAAATGTTATTCTAACAAAAGATGCAATTAAAGAATATGGTGCTGATACTGTTAGATTAGTTTTATTAAATAATCAATATAGACAATCAATTAATTTCACTGATAAAACTGTTTCTGATAATCAATTAATATTATCTAAAATATCAAATTGTATTAAACAAATGTCTTTAAAAATGCAAATAAATAACTTAGATTTGCAAGGAAATAGTAAAAAAATCGAGCCTTTTTTAAATTTCTTAGCTAATGATTTTAATTTACCAAATGCTATAACTTATACTCTTGATCTTGTCAAAGGAGGCAATCAAATTATAAGAAATAAAGAATTAAATTTAGATGAATTAAAAGAAGTTTTTTATGCTTTAATGAAAATAATTTATATTTTAGGTTTATCAATTAAACCAACTATTTTAGATAAAGAAGATAAAGAATTATTATCTAATTATGAAGAAGCAAAAAAAGAAAAGAATTTTGCTGAATCAGATCGCATAAGAAAGATTTTAATTGACAAAAACATTTTATAATAAAAACACTCAAATTTTTATGTTAGTTGCAAAGGAATTCTTTTATGATTAAAGTTTATGGTACGAACACAGTCTATGAAGCGCTTTTAAATAACCGCGTTTCTAAAATTTATTTAAATAAGAGTTATAGTGATCAAAAAACACTTGCGCTTTTAAATAAAAAAAATATAGCAATTACTTATTTAGATAGAAAAGAACTTGATGAAATGACTAATAAACAAAATCATCAAGGAATCGTTGCACTAGTAAAAGAGATTAATCCCCTCGATTTAAGTTCTTTAATTAAAAAAGTAGAGAGTGTTCAATTTCCAATTTTAATAATTCTTGATGGATTAAAAGATCCTCATAACTTGGGAGCTATTATTCGTAGTGCTGATATTTTTGATGTATCTGGAATTATTATTAAAAAACGTGATTCTGTTTCTATTAATGATACAGTTGAAAAAGTTTCTACAGGTGCAATAAATTATGTACCAATATGTGAAGTAAATAATTTAACTAAAGCAATTGAAGAACTTAAAAAGCACGATTATTGGATTGTAGGTCTTGAAGGAGAAGCAAAATATACTATTGAAACTATTCCTACTGATAGGAAGTTGGTTGTAATTATTGGAAGTGAGGGGGAAGGAATATCTCGATTAGTAAAAGAACATTGTGATTATTTATTAAAAATACCAATGGCTGGTCATGGACATATTAATTCCTTAAATGCTTCTAATGCAGCAGCCATAGTACTTTACGAGATATTCAGGAGAAAATGAATACTTTAGAGTTGTTTTATAAAGCTAAAAGCGGAGATCAAAATAGTCAGAAAAAATTATTAGAATGTTGCAAAAGTGCAACCTTACCATTAACATTAAAATATATTAAATTAGCAAATAAATTAGGCTTAAATTATGATGATTTAAGAAATTTAAATATTGCTGCATATTACAAAATATTAATGACATACGATGAAAAAAGAGCAGATTTAATCGAATATTTTAAATATGTTTATTTAATGACTCTTAGAGATACTTTAAGAAACATTTATAAGAAATTATCGACAAATAAAATAGCTGTTGCTCTAGATGATATTGACGGTGATTATGCTTTACAATTCAATAATATTGATCCAATCGATAATGATAAAAAATATTCTAATTATGAAGAAAAAGAAATTTATGATTTTGTGATCAATAAAAGAAAAGTAAAATTAACGAACATTGAATTCGAGGTTACTAAATTATTTTTAGATGGATTATCAATAAAAGAAATAGCAGTTTATCGAAATAGAAATTACACAGAAACATTTAGAGTTTTAAAAAGATCTATCCAAAAAATTAGAAAGACTATTCTCAACTGTTAAGTAAAAAAATGTTGACTTAGATTTCTTATAATTTTATACTCTTAAGAGAGTATAGGAAAAAGGTAAATATTTATGAGAAAAAAAATTATTTTAATTTGCACTGAATGTCTAAGCCGCAACTATACAACATCTAAAAAAGTTGAATCTTCCACTGAGAGACTTGAACTTAGAAAATTCTGTCCTCATTGTAATAAATATACGATTCACAAAGAAAGTAAATAGGAGATATTTATGAAAGGTACACCAATTACTTATTTCAAAGGAGTAGTCCGCGAAGCAAAAAAGATTAGATGGCCAAAGAAAGAAGTATTTCTTCCTTCGATTGCTGTTGTAATTTGCATCGCTATTTTTGCTGGCATCTTTATAGTTTTAGAAGATTTAGCTGGGGGCAGTTTAATTGAACAATTAAGAAATGCCTTTTCATCATTAAGATAGGAGAATAGAAAAATGAGTGAATTAGCAGAAAAACAATGGTATATTGCCACAACTTATAGTGGTCATGAACAAAAAGTAGCTGATAACATAAAAAAACGTGTCGAATCAATGAATTTATCCGACTATGTTTTTAGAATTGTTGTTGCTGAAGAAGAAATACCAGTTTTAAATAAAGATGGATCCCAAGCTTATACTGAAAAAAATGGTGTTAAATTACCAAAAGTTAAGATTAAGAATCTTTATCCAGGATATGTTTTCGTTGAAATGATCATGACTGATGATAGTTGGTACATGGTTAGAAATACTCCAGGAGTTACTGGTATTGCTGGTAGTAGTGGTGGTGGTCAAAAACCGACTCCAGTTTCACCAAAAGAAATTGAAACAGTCCTTAAGAGAATGGGTATGGTTGACAATTCAATGTATGAAAATTACCATGTCGGTGACAACATTAAAATTATCCATGGTACATTCGCAAATGTTGAAGGTAAAATTGTTTCTATTGACAAAGAAGCAGGTACAGTTAAAGTTGATACAGTCTTCTTTGGTAGACATACACCAGTTGATGTTGAATTTAGTGAAATTATTAGACTTTCATAGTATTTAAAATTTAGTAAATTATTTCATAAAAGCTCTTGCTATGGCAGGAGTTTTTTGATATAATCACGAGTGCGTATGTCGCATTACGTAGGAGAAGAGCGATACTTCGTACTACAAACTTATTGAAAGGAGAAAAGACAATGGGTAAAAAAATCGCAAAAGTTGTCAAGATGGAATTACCTGGCGGTGAAGCTAAACCAGGACCAAAACTTGCAAGTGCCGGCGTTGTTATGCCTAAATTCTGTACAGATTTTAACGCAAAAACAGCTGATCGTAGAGGACAAATCGTCCCAGTTATTATTACAGCTTTCGAAGATAAAACTTTCGAATTTGTAATCAAAACATCTCCAGTTACAGGCTTATTATTAAAAGCAGCTGGAATTAGTAAGGGTAGTGCTAATAGTAAAACAACTACTGTTGGAAAAGTTACTAAAGCACAAATTAAAGAAATTGCTGAGTATAAAATGCCAGATTTAAATGCTAACGATATCGAAGCAGCTATCAAAATTATTGAAGGTAGTGCTAGAAATATGGGCATTAAAGTTGTTGATTAATTGGAGGTAAGGTATGAAACACGGAAAGAAATATGAAGCTGCCTTAAAATTAATCGATAAAACTAAGGCATATACAATTGAAGAAGCTTGTGAATTAATTAAAAGTACAAGCACAACAAAGTTTGATTCAAGCGTTGGTATTGCATTTAAATTAAACATTAATACTAAAAAAGCTGATCAACAAGTTAGAGGAACAGTTGTTCTTCCTAATGGAACTGGTAAAAGTGTTAGAGTATTAGCTTTAACAAATAAAGCAGAAGATGCAAAAGCTGCTGGTGCAGACTTTGCTGGTGGTAAAGAATTACTCGAAAAAATCGTTACAGAAAAATGGTTTGATTTCGATGTAATCTGTGCAACACCTGATATGATGGGTGAAATTGGTAAAGCTGGTAGAATTTTAGGTCCTAAAGGCTTAATGCCAAACCCAAAAACTGGAACTGTTGGTATGGATATTAAAAAGATGGTTACAGAATTAAAAGCTGGTAAAGTTGAATACCGTGCTGATAGAGATGGTAATGTTAACTTAGCTGTTGGTAAAGTTTCATTCGATACTGAAAAATTAACAGAAAACGTTAAAACTATCGTTGCTCAAATCTTAAAAGTTAGACCAAGCGTTGTTAAAGGAACTTATGTCTTATCATGCTTCTTATGTACAACAATGGGTCCATCTATTAAATTAAATATTTTATAAAAATTTGTTTATTTGGCTTATATACCTAAGACCGTAACGGCGAAAGCTTAATTATGTTACCGAGGTAATCCTCAACGTATATTAGCCTCATAATATATGTAAAAAAGAAGGAGGTAAAACTATGAATCAAGACGTCTTAAATTCTAAGAAAGAAGTTGTCAGTCAAATTGATACTTTAGTTAAAGAAAGCGGCGCATTAGTAGTTTGCGAATATCGTGGACTTAGCGTTGCTAAAATTAGCGAACTTCGTAGAGCTTTAAGAGAAAAAGGTGCTCACATGACAGTCTATAAGAACTCTTTAGTTTCTAGAGCTCTTAAAGAAAATCATGAAAACATCGATGATATCTTAACAGGCCCTAATGCATTTGTATTTGCTAAAGATGCAACTGATGGAAGCTTAAAAATCTTAACTAAATTCGCTAAAAAGAATGATGCACTTCAAATCAAAGGCGGAGTAATTGATGGAAAATATAGTGATAAAGATTATGTTATCAAAATCGCAAACTTACCATCAAAAGAAGGACTTGTATCTATGTTATTAAGCGTATTACAAGCACCTATGCGTAATTTGGCTTATTCACTTAGCCAAGTTAGTGAAAAGAAATAATTTGTCAATTAGGAGGAAATATTATTATGGCAAAATTAACAAACGAAGAAATTATTGCTGCTGTTAAAGAAATGACAGTAGTTGAATTAAACGACTTAGTCAAAGCTATTGAAGAAGAATTTGGTGTTACTGCAGCAGCTCCTGTAGCTAGTGCAGCTCCAGCTGAAGAAGAAGAAAAGAAAGGACCAGCAGAAGTCTCCTTAATCTTAAAAGCATGTGGTGCTAACAAAGTTGCTTGTATTAAAGCAGTTCAAGCCATCACTGGTAAAGGCTTAATGGATGCTAAGAAAATGGTCGATTCCGCTCCTGTCGCAGTTAAAGAAAACATTTCTCCAGTCGAAGCAGAAGAACACAAGAAAGCTCTTGTTGCAGCTGGTGCTGAAGTAGAAATTAAATAGTTTTTCTTAAATTTTTAGCCTGCTTCTAATTGAAATATATTAGGGGCAGGTTTTTGCCTATTTATACAAGATAAAATGAGTCAATATTTTTCAAATGATAATAGCGTTAAAAACAAAAATTTAGTGGTAAATTTTAAGTTTTTTGATAAAGAAATATCACTTGAAAGTAATTATGGCGTATTTTCTAAAGATAGGTTAGATCAAGGTAGTAACATATTTATTAGATATTTATTAACCTTGAATATTGATGGAAAAGTTCTCGATTATGGTTCAGGAATCGGGGTTATCGGAATCACTCTTAATTTATTTTTCCCAAAGTTAGATGTAACTTATTGCGATGTTAATTTTAGATGCTTAGATCTAAATAAACAAAATTTAAAAAAATACAAATTAAAAGGTAATGTAATTTCTGATAATGAATTAGATTTAATTAATGATAATAACTTTGACTTTATTTTCTTAAATTCACCAATTCGTAGTGGAAAAGAGAATATATATAATATGTATAGAAAAGCTCAAAGATTATTAAAACTTAATGGAGAATTTTACATTGTTATCCGTAAAGACAAAGGAATGCTTTCACATAAAGCCTTTCTTGAAACTATTTTTAAAGAAGTAACGATTGTTTATAAAGAAAAAGGTTACTTTGTATTGAAAATGGTAAATAAATAAGGAGCCAAAATATGCAATCTTATAAAGATTATCCAAAATTAAATAATGACCGTATTAATTTTAGCAAAATAAGTGGTAAATTACCTTTACCTTATTTAGTTGAAATTCAAACCGAGTCATATAGAAGTTTCCTTGAACATGGTATCAATGAAGCTTTAAAGGATGTTTTTCCAATTGAAAACTATAACAAAACATTATCTATTGAATATAATGATGGTGGTTATAGACTTGAAACTCCAAAACATACACCTTTAGAATGCAAAGAAAAAGATTTAACTTATTCAAGTTCTTTAAAGGTTAAACTTTACTTAAATGATAAAATTACTGGCGAATTAAAAGAAAGTGAAGTTTTCATGGGCGAAATCCCACTTATGACAGAAAGCGGCACATTTATTATTAATGGTGCTGAACGTGTCATTGTTAGCCAAATCGTTAGAAGTCCTGGTGCTTATTTAGCAAAGACTTTCGATACTAAACTTGGTAAATATATTTATAATGCCGATTTAATTCCAACTCGTGGTACATGGCTCGAATTCGAAAGTGATATTAAAAACTTTTTATGGGTTAGAATTGATAGACAAAGAAAAATGCCAGCTACAATCTTATTAAAAGCTTTAGGCTTTGAAAAAGATGAAGACATTTTAAATTTATTTGGTGATAGAGATTCACTTAAACAAACTTTAGAAAAAGATAGTGATACTAAATCATCATTAAAAGCTTTGAAAGAAATTTTCAAAAAATTAAAACCAGGGGAACCTATTACTGATGAAGGTGTTCATACATTCTTGATTCAAAAATTTTTTGATGATAAACGTTATGATTTAGGTATTGCTGGTAGATTTAAATATAGACAAAAATTAGGTATTTATAACCGTTTAATAGACAGAACTTTAGCAGAAGATTTAATCAGTGCTGAAGGTGAAATTAGATTTAGAAAAAACAGTGTTTTAACTAAAGATATTGTCGATGCTTTAGCAGACGAAGAGTTCTTTGAAAAAGGTGCTCATGCCCATGCTTTAACTGTCAATGAAAAATTAGATCAACATAACATTGTTAACGTTGTTAAAGTATATGCTAATGATAAAAAAGATACTATTTCTAATATTATTGGTACAGATTTAAGTTTAACTGAATCAAGAGTTACAATTCCTGATATTGTTGCTATTTTCAGCTATTTCATGAATTTAATGGATGGATTTGGATCAACTGATGATATTGATCACTTATCAAATAGACGTATTAGATGTGTTGGTGAATTAATTCAAACTCAATTTAGAATTGGCTTAACAAAGATGGCTAAAAACGTCACTCAAAAAATGTCAATTACAATTGGTGAAAATAAAGATTTAACACCTCAAAGTTTAGTTAATGTCCGTCCTTTAGGAAGTTCAATTAGAGAATTCTTTGCAACTTCTCAACTTTCTCAATTCATGGATCAAATTAACCCATTAGCAGAACTTGCTAATAAAAGAAGAATCAGTGCTTTAGGTCCTGGTGGTTTAGCTCGTGATAGAGCTTCTATGGAAGTCCGTGATGTTCACTTTACTCATTATGGCCGTATTTGTCCTATTGAAACACCTGAAGGTCAAAACATTGGTTTAATTAATAACTTAGCAACTTATGCTAAAATTGATAAATATGGATTTATTCAAACTCCATATAGAAAATATGATAAAGAAACAGGCAAAATCTTAGAAGATGCTGTTTATTTATCTGCAAATGATGAAAATGATCACGTAATTGCTCAAGCTACTAGTGATATTAAAGGTGATAGTTTTGATGTTGAAAAAGTTGTTGCTAGATTTAATGGCAAAAACGTTTTAGCTGATAAAGAACAAGTCGATTATGTCGATGAATCTCCAATTCAAATTGTTAGTGTTGCTGCTGCTTGTATTCCATTCCTTGAACATGATGATAACACTCGTGCTCTTATGGGTGCTAACATGCAAAGACAAGCTTTACCATTACTTAGACCACATGCTCCATATGTTGGAACAGGTTTAGAACATAAAATTGCTACAGATTGTGGTTTAGCAGTTGTTGCAATTAATGATGGTATCGTTACTTATAGTGATAGTAGAACTATTAAAGTAATGGAAGAAAATGGTGAAAGAACTTATCAATTACAAAAATTCAAAAGAAGTAACCAAGGTACTTGTATAAATCAAATTTCAATTGTTCATAAAGGTGATAAAGTCACTAAAGGACAAATTATTGCTGATGGACCAAGTATGGATAATGGTGATTTAGCTTTAGGACAAAACGTCACTATCGCATTTATGACTTGGGAAGGTTATAACTATGAAGACGCTGTCATTATGAGTGAAAGACTTGTAAAAGATGATGTCTATACAACTATCCATATTGAAAGTTACGAAGTTGAATGCCGTGATACTAAAAACGGTGAAGAAACTATTACTCCTGATGTACCAAATATTCCAACTGAAGCTAAAGCTCATTTAGATAATGATGGTATTGTTATTATTGGTACTGAAGTTAAAGAAGGAGATATTTTAGTTGGTAAAGTTACTCCAAAAGGTACAAGTGAACCAACTCCTGAAACTAAATTATTAGATGCTATTTTCGGTGATAAATCAAAAGACGGTAAAGATAGTTCATTAAGAGTTCCTCATGGTGGAGCTGGAACTGTTTTAGATGTCAAAATTTTCACAAGAGAAAATGGCGATGAATTAAATCCTGGTGTTAAAAAGAAAGTCAGAGTCTACATCGTTCAAAAACGTAAAATTAGCGAAGGTGATAAGATGTCTGGACGTCACGGTAATAAAGGTGTTATTTCACGTATTTTACCAGTTGAAGATATGCCATATTTACCAGATGGTACACCAGTTGATATTATGCTTAACCCACAAGGTGTCCCTAGCCGTATGAATATCGGTCAAGTCCTTGAAGTTCATTTAGGTATGGCTTTAAAGAATCTTGGCGGTGTTAAGATTGCAACTCCAGTTTTCGATGGAATTTCTAATGAAGAAATTGCAAACATCATGAAAGAAGCAAAATGCCCAAGTGATGGTAAATATACTTTATATGATGGAAGAACTGGTGAAAAATTTGATGATCGTATTAACGTTGGTGTTATGTATATGATTAAACTTGTTCACATGGTTGATGATAAATTACATGCTAGAGCAACTGGACCATATTCAATGGTTACACAACAACCTTTAGGTGGTAAAGCTCAAAACGGTGGACAAAGATTTGGTGAAATGGAAGTCTGGGCTCTTGAAGCTTATGGTGCTGCTTATACATTACAAGAAATGTTAACTATTAAGTCTGATGACCGTGTTGGTAGAAGAAGAACTTATGAAGCTATCATTAATAATAAAGCTTTATCTCGTCCATCAATTCCAGAAGCATTCAAAGTCTTAACTAAAGAATTAATGGCTTTAGGTATGGATGTTGAATTACGTGATAAAGAAGGAAAACTTATTGATATGGATGTTCTTGCTAGACAAACTCAAAAAGAAGAACAAAAATCAATGAGAAATATTCGTACTTTAGGTGAAAATAGTAATCACGGTGAAGAAACTATTGAAGATAGTGAAGAATCAAGTGATGAATCTATCACTGACGAATTAATGAACTAATATAGGAGGTTGAACTATGTTTGATGTTAATGATTTAAGTAGTATTAAGGTTGGTCTTGCCTCCCCTGATAAAATTAGAGAATGGTCTCATGGTGAAGTCACTAAACCTGAAACCATCAATTACCGTTCACAAAAACCTGAAATGGATGGTTTATTCTGTGAAAAGATATTTGGTCCTAGTAAGGATTACGAATGTCATTGTGGTAAATATAAGAAAATTAGATATGCTGGCGTAGTCTGTGAAAGATGTGGCGTTGAAGTTATATCTAAAGAAGTTAGACGTGAAAGAATGGGACATATTGAACTTGCTTCACCATGTTCCCATATCTGGTACTTAAAAGGAATTCCTTCAAGAATGGGTTTAGTCTTAGATGTATCACCTAAAAATCTTGAAGAAGTTATCTATTTTAGTGCTCACATTTGTTTAAATCCTGGAACTAGTAAAATTCTTCATTATAAAGAATTTATTGATGATGCTATTGGTAGAGAATTATTTAATAGTGTTATTAGAGAAATTGCTAGTGATTTTGAAGATGGATCTTACGAAAAAGATCAAGCAAATAGTTTAATTGAAAGACTTGAAAATCCACATGAAACTTTTGATTTCTTCGGTTGTACTAGATTTATTTCTAAATATACTGGAGCTGAATTTGGTGAAGGTGCTGAAGCAATTAAGAGATTATTAAAAGAAGTTGATTTAGAACAAGAATTTGAAAACATTTCTCGTGAAATTAAAGATTCTCAAGGCCAAAAATTAACTAAATTAACAAAAAGACTCGAAGTAATCGATGCTTTCAAGAAATCTGGAAATAAACCAGAATGGATGATTCTTGATGCTCTTCCAGTTATACCACCAGATTTAAGACCAATGCTTCAACTTGATGGTGGAAGATTTGCAGCAAGTGATTTAAATGATTTATATAGACGTGTTATTACTCGTAATAATCGTTTAAAGAAATTAATCGATATGAATGCACCTTATGTCATTTTAATGAATGAAAAGAGAATGCTTCAAGAAGCTGTTGATGCTTTAATCGATAATGGTAGAAGAAATGGTAAACCTGTTGTTGGTGCTAATAATAGACCTTTAAAATCATTAAGTGGTGCTTTAAAAGGTAAACAAGGTAGATTTAGACAAAACTTATTAGGTAAACGTGTTGACTATTCTGGACGTAGTGTTATCGCTGTTGGTCCAAGTTTAAAAATGTATCAATGTGGATTACCTCGTGAAATGGCTATTAATTTACTTAGACCATTTATTGCTAGTGTCTTAATTAGAGAAGGAATTTGTACATTACATAAACAAGCTGATCGTAAAATTGATGCTCGTGATGAAGATGTTTTAGATGTTGTTGAAAAGATCATTTCTCAACACCCAGTCTTACTTAACCGTGCTCCAACTTTACATAGACTTGGTATTCAAGCTTTCCAACCTATTTTAGTTGAAGGTAGAGCAATTAGATTACATCCACTTGTTTGTACTGGATTTAATGCTGACTTCGATGGTGACCAAATGGCTGTACACGTTCCACTTGGTAAAGCTGCTCAAGAAGAAGCTTTAGATTTAATGCTTGCAAGTAACAACATTTTAGCTCCAAAAGATGGGAAACCAATTGTTACTCCATCTCAAGATATGTTAATTGGTAACTACTATTTAACATTAGAAGCTACTAAAGCTGATTTTGAAAGAAAAGCTCAAAAATTTGAAAATGTTGGCGATTTAGAAGAAGCTGAAAAATATAGAGAATACGCTAAACTTGAAGGTAAAGTATTTAAAGATATTAATGAATGTATTAAAGCTTATGAAACACGTTCTATTCATTTACATAATAGAATTGCTCTTCCAGGAAAAGCTTTAAGAAAAGATAATTTCTCTAAAGAAATGAATGATAGTTATCTTATTACAACAGTTGGTAAAGTTATATTTAACTTAATTTTCCCAAGTGATTTCCCTTATATCAATGAACCTGGCGTTAAGAACTTAAAAGAAGATCAGGCTAAATTCTTTGTTAAGAAAGGTACAAATATTCCTGAATACATCGCTAATTTACCTGTAATTGCTCCTATTAAGAAGAAAGATATTACAAATATTATTGATGAAGTTTTCCATAGATATGGAACAAGTAAGACTAGTGCTATTCTTGATAAATTAAAGGATCAAGGCTTTAGATATTCTACAGTTAGTGGTTTAACAATTGCTATCTCTGATATTAATGCTTTAGCTGATAAGAAAGATAAAATTAAAGTTGGTGATGCTCAAGTTGAAAAAATTGAAGCTTTATATGAAAAAGGTTTCTTAACTGATAGTGAACGTCATAATCAAGTTGTTGCTGTTTGGACAAAAATTACTCATGATGTCGAAGATGAAGTTAGTGCTCAGTTACAAAGCGATAGCCGTAACCCATTATTCATAATGTCTGATTCCGGTGCTCGTGGTTCTAAATCTAACTTTACTCAATTAATGGGTATGAGAGGTCTTATGGGTTCTACAAGTGGTGAAACTATTGAATTACCTGTTAAATCTTGTTTCCGTGAAGGTCTCAACGTTGCTGAATTCTTTACTGGTACTCACGGTGCTCGTAAAGGTGGTGCTGATACTGCTTTAAAAACTGCTGACTCTGGTTATTTAACAAGACGTTTAGTTGATGTTTCTCAAGATGTTATCGTTAGAGAAGAAGATTGCCATAGTGATCATGGTTCAATGGTTAGCGATATTATTGATACTGCTAAAGGTACAATTATTGTTAATTTATTTGATAGATTAGTTGGTAGATTTGCTTGTCACGATATTATAAATCCAACTACTGGTGAAATTATTTGTAAAGGTAATACTTTAATTGATGAAAAGACTGCTAAACAAATAGTTGATGCTGGTATTACTCAAGTTGAAATTCGTAGTTTATTCGGATGTGAAACTAAAGACGGTGTTTGTATACATTGTTATGGTCGTAACCTTGCTACTGGTAAACTTGTACAAATTGGTGAAGCTGTCGGTATTATGGCTGCTCAATCAATCGGTGAACCTGGTACCCAATTAACCATGAGAACATTCCACTCTGGTGGTGTTGCTGGTGGTGATATTACTCAAGGTCTTCCTAGAGTTCAAGAATTATTTGAAGCACGTAATCCAAAAGGTGAATCAACTATTTCTGAAATTAGTGGTGTTGTAACAGATATTACTGAAGAAAATGGTATGTATATTGTTACAGTTACAAATGAACTTGAAGAAAAACAATATAAGACTAACTTTGGTGCTAGACTTAGAGTTAAAAAAGGTGATGCTATTAAAAATGGCGGTAAAATCACTGAAGGTGCAATTTCACCTAAACGTTTACTTGAAGTTGCTGATGTTGGTAGTGTCCAACGTTATATTATTAAAGAAGTTCAAAAAGTTTATCGTTCCCAAGGTATTGGAATTAGTGATAAACATATTGAAGTCATCGTTAGACAAATGCTTAGAAAAGTCGTTATTATCGATGGCGGTGATACAGAAATGATTCCGGGAACAAGAGTTTCATTAACAGAATTTACAAGATTAAATAATGAAGCTTTAATTAGTGGAAAACGTCCTGCTGTTGCTCAACCTTTAGTACTTGGTATTACTAAAGCTGCTCTTGAAACAGATAGCTTCCTTAGTGCTGCTAGCTTCCAAGAAACAACTAGAGTATTAACTGATGCTGCTATTAAAGGAAAGACTGATACTTTACATGGCTTAAAAGAAAATGTCATTACTGGTAAATTAATCCCTGCTGGTAGAGGACTTAATTCTTTACAAGAAGAAAAAGAACTTCTTGAAAACTTCGATGTCTTAAAGAAGATGAAAGAAGTTAAAAATCAATATTTAGGTAGTCATGATAAAGATTATGATCAAGACGATAATAGTGAAGAACAAGTTACTATCGAAGAAGAATTTGTTTCTAATAAAGTTGATAACATCTAATCTTTTCTAAATTATTCTAAAATAATAAAAACCTCTTATCTTAATGGTAAGAGGTTTTCTTATTATAAGGAGTTAACTGTATTGATTAAATTTAATTTGCTCGTCATTAATTATTAAATCAAGATTATAATTCTTCATTTCATTAAGAGCATGATTTAATTTATATTTTATGACTTGAGTCATTACAAGCCATAATTCTTTATCTTCATTATTAAAAGTTCTTATTAGATTGTATTTATAAATTATTAAATCAAGAAGATATTCATCATCAAACATATTGATAAATCCTTTTATAAAACGATGATGTTTAATAAGTTCTTCTTTAGTAATAGATATTGATAAAGATTTAGTTTCACCTTCTTTATATCTAAGATGAAGTATTTTAACAAGTATATCTAAAAGTTCAATGATAAAAGAGTCTTTAGTTTCGTATAATTGATAAAAATTATTACGATTTACCTTTAATGTTTCTAAGATTTTTTTGATATTAAAGGATTTATAATGGTTATTACTTATAAGAATATATGTTGAATCTATAAGTGTTTTTCTAAATTCATTTGTGAAGTACATGTTTTTAGTTTACTTTTTTGTCAACTAATACTCAAGAATTATTTATAGGCTATCATATGTTTATTTGATATAATCAAATAAAACAAATTTTAAAATTTGTTAATTTTTATTTATTGAAATTTTTATTTTTATTGATACAACTAAAAAGCACAAAAATATTTAAGATTGTGTCCCTTTGTTGTAGGTCTCCCTAAAATTAAATACAATTAAGTATTACTTCCGAAAATCATATTTGCAAGAAGTTTTCTAGTTTGAAGTGTAAAACTGTTTAAGTTTACGTTATAAGTTTTGTCTATATCATCA
>JALEXS010000053.1 GCA_022780025.1 Mollicutes bacterium
TGTTGCGTTGAGTTGTCATATTCAAATAACACTTCCTTTTGCTATACCTTTATTTAAGCATATTTTACGTAAATAAGCAAAATTATGACAACTTTAATGCAACAAAATTTGTGATAAAGACTAAATGGTCATTTTTTTAAAGATCTGTTGCTTTAAGTATGTCATCTAACATTTCACTTTAATTTCATTAATGCTAAAATAAAAAAGTGAATAAAAAATTAGAACAATTTAAAACATTAATTGCTAATGCTAAAAATATTGTATTCTTTGGAGGAGCTGGAGTCTCTACTGAAAGTGGAATCCCTGATTTTAGAAGTAAAACTGGATTATATAATTTAAAATCAAAATATGGCGTGCCTTATGAGGTTATTTTATCTCATAGTTATTATGAATCTCATACTGAAACTTTTTTCAAATTTTATAAAGAGTTTATGATCAATAAATCTGCTAAGCCAAACTATGCTCATAAATATTTAGCTGACTTAGAAAAAACAAAAAATGTAACAATTATTACTCAAAATATTGATGGTTTACATCAAATAGCAGGAAGCAAAAATGTAATTGAATTACATGGTTCAATTCACCGTAATTTTTGCGAAAAGTGTGCAAAACTCTACAATTTAGATGAATTTTTAAAATTAGGTGACGTCCCTCGTTGCCCTATTTGTAATGGAATTGTTAAGCCAGATGTTGTCTTATATGAAGAACCTTTAAATGAATTAACATTGACAAAAGCAATGATTGCTTTACAAGAAGCTGACTTATTAATAGTCGCTGGAACAAGCTTAAAAGTATATCCTGCAGCAGGATTAATTAGTTATTTCTATGGAAAAAATATAGTAGTTATCAATAAAGAAAAATTAACCATTAATAGAGAAATAAAACTCCAAATTAATGATTCGATTGCTAAAGTTTTTGAAGAAATAAGTTAATCTTTTTTTAGTTCATCTCTCCACCAATTAGGTAATAATTCTTTTATCGATATAGTCTTTAATGGTTCTAAAGAAAATAATATTTCTATATCGTTGCATATATCACCTAAAAGATACATAAATTCACGACATGCTCCACATGGCATTATTATTTTTCCACTTTTATGGACACAAGCCATCATCAAGATTTTAGAATTTTCATTTGTCAACATACTGGCAATTGCATTTCTTTCAGCACAAGTTCCAATTGCACAAGACATGTTTAGATTTTTCCCTAAATAAATATGTCCGCTTTCAGTATAAATAGCACAACCAACACTACCAATTTCTACATCTTTAGTAATATAGGTTTCTTTAGAGACACTAAAAGCTTTTTCATATAATTCCTTAAAATTCATATTTAAACCTCGTTGTATCACTATTCTAATAAATATGAATCACTTTTACAATGTAAAAATTTAAAGTTATAACCATTTAATTTTCCGTATATATTCAAAAATAATTATTTAAATAAGTCCTTAAATAAAGTAAAAAGCCTTCAGAAGTCCAATATTTTTTAAAATATTAAAAATTATTACTTATTATTATCTATTTCATTATGTATGCTAATATTTTCTTTCATATTATAAAAAATAATTTTTTTAAGAAAATAATAATTGTTATAATGAAAAAGGAGGAAATATTATGCAAAAAATTCGTAAAATTTTAAAACCATTTTCGTCAATTATTTTTGGTACACTTTTATTTTTAAGTTTTTTAAATTACTTATCTTTAACAGGTGTCGCATTAGCTATAGGTATTATCGCACTTATAATATCAATTTATTATTTAGTTTATGGTGTAATAGAAATTATATGTAAAGATCAAATTCCATCTACTGCTAATAAAATATTAGATATTTGTTCTATAACTTTATTTCCATTATTAATGTTTTCCATTAAATTAATAGACATAATAAAGTTAGCAAATATGATGCTTCCAACAGCTTGGATAATATCAATATTTAGCATAATCGCTACATTGATTATGATATTTATTTATATTGTTGCATTCTATTTAAATAATAAAAATCTCGATAAATTAAATATTTTATTTTCATCTTTATTTATTTTAGTATTATTATTAGACCTTCTTTTTGATTCATTAGGTGATCCTATTAATTTAGGAAATATCAGTATTGTTGGATTGATAATTTATTTTTCATATAGTTCAATGCTTTTAGAATCAATTATTAAACGTAATAAAAAAGAACCTGCAAATTTACAAATTGAACATATTGAAAATGACCAAATTACAGCTGAAGAAAACAATACTGAACAAGAAAAACCTGTAGAATAATTTTATATTTAATCCCACATAGAAAAAAGTTAGATTACATTAATCTAACTTTTCTTTTTAAATAATTTATTATAAATATTAATTTTAAATGTAGTATTTAGTAGTCATTAACCGCTTAAAATTATCTAAAAGCCTGCTAAACTCAATTATTTTAATAAAATAATATTTCTCCGTCTTTTAATTCAAACTTTAATTTTCTATCAATATAACAAAGACCATTGACCTCTTGTTGTACATCACTTAATTGAGTATAACAATATCCTTGAAAATTAACTTTATGAATAGCGCTTAACATATCTTTGATTCTTTCTTTTAAATCTTCGCCGTTTGTAGCGCCTTTATTATATCCCCAATCATCTTCTTTCTTCTCTTTTTCAATAGCGATGCCACCAAATTCTGTAAATAGAATTGGTTGATTATTATAAGTAAATCCATTAGCTATTAATTTTCTTCCTTGAGGATAAATACTATTGATATCATAAGAACTATATTTATCGATGATTTCTTGACCATTTTTAATATAATCATGAACTCCAACAATATCTGTAGGCATTGTTATTTCCCATCCATCATTAGTTGAAACTAATCTAGTAGTATCTATACATTTTGTTGAATAATATAAAGCACTTGCATAAGATTGCATCTTAGTATCATTAACAACTTTTTTAACACCCCATGATTCATTAAGTGGAACATAGCATACAATCGAAACAAAGTTATAATTTTGAGTAACAATTGTAGTCCATTCATTTAATTGATTAGTAATTTCTTTATTACTAAACTCATATGCGCTAGGACATTCTAACCAAATTAAAAATCCTAATTTATCAGCATAGTAATAAAAATATGGATCTTCTATTTTTTGATGAACTCTAGCACCATTAAATCCTATTTTTTTCATTAAAAGAATATCATTTTCAAATTCTTTAATATCTTTAGGAGTTAATCCACCATCTTGATAATATCCTTGTTGTAAGATTAATTTTTGATAATATTTTTTGTTATTAAGACAAATATTTCCTGCATTATCTATACTGATTTTTCTCATTCCTGAGTAAGTAATTACTTTATCTAATAAATCATTATCTTTATAAAGTTCTATTTCAATATCGAATAGATTTGCTTGCTCAGGAGTCCAAAACATAGTTGAATCTACGTCGTTTTCTTCGTTAAGATAAACGATAAATTTGTTATTTTTATTATCAAGTGTAAAGTCAATGTTCTTAAGTAATTTACCTTTATAACTTATTTTAATATTAGCATTTGTAGCTAAATTATAATAAGTATCAAGCGAGAAGCCAAAACTAAAATCATCAATATTAGGCGTGATTAGCAGGGTTTTTATTGCATCTAGCTTGAATTCTTCAATCCAAACACTTTTATAAATTCCACTAGTAGGTACGTACCAGCAACCAAAAGGTTTACACCAACATTGTTTACCTCTGACTTGTTCTGGATCATTTTTGTCAATTACTTCAATAGTAATTGTGTTAGTTCCAATTACAATATAACTACTAATATCAAAATCAAAATAAGTATAACCGCCCTTATGACTTCCAACAAATTTATTATTTATAAAAACATTGCATTCATAATCAACACCATTAAAACATAATAAATAGTTCTTCTTATCTTTTTCATTATTAATTTCAAAAGTTCTTTGATAAAGCATTCTATCATAATGAGTATTAGCTTCATTTATACCACTTAAAGGATACTCATAAGCAAAAGGAACAATTATTTTCTTCTCAAAACTACTATCATTAATTAATTCATTATTATTTAAAAATTTAAAATCCCATTCGCCATTCAAATTAATATAATTTGTTCTTTTCATTTGTGGTCTTGGATATTCGTTTCTTAATTTCATAACATTTATTCCTTTATTAATTTAAAATGCATAATAACTGAAGAAAAATCTTCTTGTTTCATTTGGACATCAATACCTAAATTCATAAGTATATTAGAATTGATATTCATATTAAGTTCCTCAATATAATAAGTTTTATTTTCTAATAATCCTTTAAATCTAAGTCTTTTTATTGGTAAATTAGGTTTAACTAATATATTAGAAAATACTAAATAACCTTCTTTTTTATCTTTAGATAAAACTTCTATTGAGAAATTATTACTAGTAAATGGATTTTCTAATCTATAGCAATCACCTTCATAAATTAAGTCTTTTACTTTTTTATAATCAGCAATTTGTTTTTTTATCTCATTTAATTCTAATTCAGTTAATTTAGATAAATTCAATTCATAACCTAAACTTCCTAAACTAGCAACAGCATATCTAGTAAATAATGGTGTAGTTCTTCCAGTTTGATGATTTGGACAAATAGAAACATGATTAGATAAAACTCTCAAAGGATAAAATAAGCTTGCTCCATATTCTATCTTCATTCTTTCATAACCATCCGTATCATCACTTAACCAAATATATGGACTATAAAATAAGATTCCTAAGTCAAATCTTCCACCACCACTTGAACATCCTTCAATTAAAATATCAGGATAATTTTCATTTATTAAGTTATAAAGTTTATAAACCCCTTGGCAATAATCAACATATTGATTAGAGTCATATGTATCACTAAGAGGTCTATTCATGTCCCATTTAATATAACTAATATCATATTTATCTAGGATTAATTTCATTTGGTTAAAGATATTGCTGATAACTTCATCTTTGCTAAAATCTAATACTAATTGATTTCTTAACTCTAAACCTTTAATATTTTCATCTTCGATTGCATAACTTTTATATTTATTATATAAATCACTTTTTGGAGAAATTGCTTCAGGTTCAAACCAAAGGCCAAATTTCATTCCATTTGTTTTACATAATTTTATTATCTCATCAAATCCATTTTTGAATTTTTTATTATCAATAATCCAATCACCTAATGAAGTATGATCATCATTTCTATTTTTAAACCATCCATCATCTAAAACAATTGTATCAAATCCTAAACCTTTAGCTTTTTCAATGAATTTAGTCATTGAATTATCGTCAACTGAAAAGTACATACTTTCCCAAGAATTTAAAACAATTGGTACATTTCTAGAATTATACCTAGGATTAACAAGGTTTTTGTTTATTAAATCATGAAATTTTAAACTTAAGTCTGTTAATCCTAATGGTGAAAATATGTTAACCAATTCAGGAGTAAATAATTCTTTATTAGGTTCTAATTCATAACCATTTCCGATAAATTGATACCCTCCTATCAATCTCAGTTGATTTTTTTCATCTACTTCTACTTTAAAATTAAAATTTCCTGAATATACTAAAGCAAATCCATAAACATTACCATAATCTTCATTAATATCATTTTCACCAATAACTATACATGGATTATGTTGATGAGATGAAACACCTCTAGTTGAAGAAAATGTATATATTCCTTTATATGCTTTTTGCTTTTGAATATTAAATTCATTTCCCCATCTACCATTTAAATCTAAAATTTCATAATTATTAATTGGGAAATCTATCATTCCACTAGAAAATTCATTAAGAGTTACTTTTTTATCACTTTTATTTATAATCTTTGCTTTTTTAATTAAAGCATTATAAATAAGAGAATAATATAAATGTAATTCTAAATTTTGAAATTTATCAAACATGATAATTTCTAATGTTTCTTTTATATTTCTTATATGAGGATATGTATAATCTTTAACTTCTTCATTATAAATTTTATAATCTGCAAACTTAAAATCAGTTGTTAAAGTTTTAGAATTAGAAGAAGCAAAACTAGGACATCTAAAGTCACCTCTTCCTCTTTCTCCAATTTCAAAACGTTGACAATCATTACCAAAATAAGGAAAAACTTTATTATTTATTAAATTTAAATCATCTTCTATTTTTATTTCTAATGGCTTGCCAAAGTAAGTAAAAACTAATCTATTATCTCTTAAGAAAAACGAATAAGAAAGACAGTCATTAGTTAATATAAAAGTATTATCAATTACTTGAATCATAACTAATTATCCTCTATTTCAATATTTGCATCATTAAGAGCATTGGTAAATACTGTATAATTTTCGACTGATGGATGAATACCATCTCTTAACATCATCCAATTAATTTTATTTCTAATATCAACTACTTTAAGCCAACTCTTTCCTTCGCCATAATTAATAGAAAATTCATTAGCAGCATTAACAATAGGATATTTTTCTTCTGCACCTGTATAAGTTCTATGAGTAATTGTAAAATAATAAATCTTTGCATTAGGTGCAGCTTTATGAATTAACATTAACATTCTTTGAATAGAAGATGAAGTTTCATCACTATTTTTATTAATATCATAAACAGTATTAGTTCCACAATTTATAACAATGTTTTTAGGTTGAATTGTCTTAAAGAATTTATAAGATAATGTTTCCCATGTAAAAGTTGTAGTACTTCCTATACCATAGCATAAACAATCTTTTCCATAATACATGTCATAAAAATTTGACCAAAAAGCAGTATCAAAGAAGGAATCACCAATAAAAATTGTAGATTTATTATCATTTCCATTAATTGAATAATCATAAATATAATTTTTAGCTTTATTTTCCCATTCATCTTTTACTTTATAACTTGGGTCTTCATTATCAATATTTTCAATTTTAACTTTAAAGGTAGTATTAAAATGTTCACTAAATGCTTTTACTTCACATTCACCTACTTTTTTACCTTCAATTAAGAAGTTATCTTCATCAATATTAATTAATTCATGATCATATTCATAAGATAATTTTTCTTTATGATTATCATTAGAAAAAATTGGATTAAATTCAGTTTTTTCAAAATTAGTAAAAGCAAATACATCGTTAATTTTTAAATTTCCATAATCAATAGGTTTGGATTGGTTAGAACAAGACATAATAAATAAAGCTCCAATTAATACAATAAATTTATTTTTCATACAATACGTTCTCCACTAATAGGGTCAAATAATTTTAATTTATTTAAATCAAATGCAAATTTAAATTCTTCATCTTTATTAATTAAATTTGATGCAATTATTTTCATAATTACTTTTGAATTATTAATATCAAAATAAGCACAATATTCACTTCCTAATAATTCTACGAAATATGGTTTTTGAGCTATTGTTTCGCTTAATTTATATTTATCTTCATTAGCAAAATGAATATCTTCAGGTCTAATGCCTACTAATACTTCTTTTGATTTTAATAATTCTTTATATTCACTATAAGTTTGTTTAACAAATTCTGAATTTAATACACCTTTATCGATTGGCTTATTCTTATTTTTATTTTCATTATTAAATTCAGTTTTTTCTTTTCTTTCATATATAAGACCAGAATTATATTTCTTTAATTCACCATCAAATAGTAAATCAATATCATGTAAGGAATTAGATAATTCTAATAAATAATAATGAATTGGTTTCTTATTATTTTCTTTAATTAAATCAATTAAAGTATCAAAAAGTTGTTCATCATATTTATAAAAATAATAGGTTTTTGCATAGTTTTTGAAATTTTCAGCGAGTTTTTGAATTTCTAAAATGTTTTTATCTTGCTCTTTTTCTTTTCTAATATTTGTCCAAGTAGACTTAATTAATTCAATTATATTTGTTGTATCTACTTTAATAGAATCAGCAATTTCATTTAATTTTTCAAACACACGAACTCTTTCATTTATATGTTTTTCATAAGTTTCAAAGAAATGTTTATCTAAAGTTATATGATTATTATCTAGATTAAATCCATCATTTAATAAATTAACTTTTAAGATATTCATTGGAGGATTACCAATAAAAGTTGCAACAAATACATTACTTGGCTCATTATAAATATTTAATGGAGTATCAATTTGTTGTATAGCTCCTTTATTCATAACAACAATTCTATCTGCCATAGTCATAGCTTCTGTTTGATCATGAGTTACATAAATTGTAGTAGCTTTAATTGATTTATGAATATTAACAATTTCACTTCTCATTTGTACACGAAGTTTAGCGTCAAGATTACTTAAAGGTTCATCCATTAAAAATAAACTTGAATCTCTAACAATTGCTCTACCTAAAGCAACTCTTTGCATTTGACCACCACTTAATTCTCTAGGTTTACGATCTAAATAAGGTCCTAAATTTAAAATTTCTGCAGCTTTAAAGACTTTTTGTTCAATAATATCATTAGGAACATGCTTTGCTCTTAAACCAAAAGCTATATTTTCATAAACATTTAAATTAGGATATAAAGCATAATTTTGGAAAACCATTGCAATATTACGATCTTTACTATCTAAATAATTAGATAAAATATGATTTATATATAAATAACCACTAGTAATTTCTTCAAGTCCAGCAATCATTCTTAAAGTAGTAGATTTACCACATCCACTAGGTCCAACAAGAACAATAAATTCATTTTGATTAATCTTTAAATTAAAATCAAAGACTGCTTGAACTTTATTACCGTATATTTTATTAACATTCTTTAATACAACATAACCATCAACTGAATCATCACGAATTTGTTTATTATTCTCTTTATATTGCTTTTTAATATTTTTTAAAAATAATTTCTTTTCCATAATATTATCCTTTCACTCCAGTATTTGATACACCTTCAATAATCTTATCTTGTGTAAATATATATAAAATTATGATTGGAATAGCACTAAATATAGAACCTGATAAGCTAATACCTATAGCATTTGCAGTTTTTCCACTAGAAATATAAGCAATACCAACTTGTAAAGTCCATAAACTCTTATCAGCAGTACCTAATATAATTTGAGGCCATAATAAATCATTCCAGCATCCCATAAAGCAAAATAATCCTTGAACTAAAAAGACACTTTTTGCTAATGGTAAAATAATTTTTATAAATATTTTAATATCACTAATACCATCCATTCTAGCTGATTCAATCAACTCTTTTGGTATTCCTAAATAAAATTGTCTTATTAAATATAAGCCTCCAACTCCACCTAAACCAGGTAAAATAAGAGCCCATAAACTTCTAGCTAATTTCAAATTAGCTATATTAGATAATTGAGGAGTTAATGTAGCAACTCCTGGAATAACCATTGTTGCAATAATAAAACCAAATAAGATATTTCTAAATTTAAAATTTAAAAATACAAATGCATAAGCAGCTAATCCAGCTATAGCTAAATAAAATAAAGTAAAAGCACTACTTACTAAAAAACTATTTAATACCCATCTTTCTACAGGAAGTCTTGTACCATCTGTATCATATTTATTAAATAAATTAATATAATTATCAAAAGTAAATCCATCTTTAGGAATTAATTGACCTGGATTATTTTCAAAAGTATATTGACTAGTAAATGATCCAACAATTCCAATAAATAGTGGAGTCATCCATACAATTATAAAAACTAATAAGAAATAAAAAGCATTAATTCTAATTAAATTATTAGATATATAACAAGTTATATTATTATAATTTAACTTCTTTTCTTTCTTTAAACGAATAACAACGATATCAAAAATAACTAATGCTATTGTTAGAATTAATACAACAATAAGAATCGATAATAATAGTTTACTCATGTTTATTTACCTCTAATTGTTCTACTTTATTTCTTTCGTATTCTTTAAATCTTTGATAAATCTTAGTTCCACTTTTTCTTTCTCTCATTAAGAAAAGTTGTAAACCACTGATAAGACCAATAAATACACCAAGAGTTAATCCCATTGCACTAACCATTCCATAAATTTCAAATTGAGTACCATTAATTAAACTTTGTAAATACCACATAATAGACATAGTAGAATTATAATTAGCACCATCAACATTAATATTTGGACCACCATTAGTTAAAACATAAACTTGTCCATAAAGTCCAAAATATCCGATAATTGTCGTAAAAATACAAAGTACTAATTGAGGTTTGATGATAGGTAAAACAACTTTTATCATTCTTCTAACACCAGTACAACCATCAACACTACTTGCTTCCATTAAACTTTTATCAACATTTTTTAATCCAGCACTTAAAATAATAAAATTTCCACCAAATCCACCCCATAAACATAGTAATAAAATTACAAACCAAGCAGTAAGTGGATTACCATTTAGCCAATCTGTTGTTTGATTAAACCACTGATTTATATAACCAAAGTTTTTACCAAACATCGCAACAAATATAACACCACTAGCAGAAACTGGTAAAACTGAAGGTAAATAAATTAAAGCTCTAAAAGTTTTATAACCAACTGGTTTAACATTAATTAATAATGCTAAAACTAACGCCATAATTATATTTAAAGGAACTACAACTAAAGCAAATAGTATCGTATTCTTCATTGAATACCAGAAATTACGATTATATATAGAATTAGAATTTGTAAGTATTGTAATGAAGTTTTTAAAACCTCTCCATTCATTTTGTGTAGGATCACTTATTGAATATTTCATGAAAGACATTACTATTCCATAAAATAAAGGATATAAGCAAAATAACACAAAGAAGAATAAGAAAGGTGCTAAAAAGAAGAAAGCAACACCATAATTTTTATAAAATTTTCTTCTTTTGCTCCTATTTAACGCATATTCACTTAATGTAATTACTTTTTTCATTAAATTATAATTCCTCTGTTGATTTAATTTGTTCAACTGCTTCCTTAAATCTAGTCTCTACTAATTGATCAATAGAAATATTATTTTTACTCTTAGTAAATACATCCATATATAAACTCTTTAAAGTTTCATAAACTGCAGAATAATGTGAAGTATTACCTAACATTTTATAATCTTCAGGATTTCCTAAATATTGAACATAATCTTTATAATAATCTTTTGAACGGAATTGATCACTATTATAAACTTTTTTATTAGCAGGAAGATGTCCACCTTGTAAATAATCAGTTGAATTTTCACTCATAAATTTACTATATAAACTAGCTGCTACTAATTTAGTTTTACTTTTAACTGTCTTACAAATTGAAAAACAATGTCCAACTCCATAAATAGATTTACTATCAGCACTATCTTTATCAAAAGTATATAACTTTGACATATTTAAGATACCTAAAGGTTGATATTTATTACCATCTAAATCTTCTCTATTAGCTAAAACACTATTATATTCATTTAATCTAGATTCAGCCCACCAAGGACCTTCGCAACTAAATACAGCTTCACCACTAGATAACTTACTCCAAACAGTATTGTAATCATTATCATCACTAACAAAATTACCTTCATAAGAAATATTTCTATTAGTTAAAGAATTAGTTCCAGTTTGGAAATCTCTTAATAATTGCATAATTTCTTTTAATCCATCAGTATTCCATTTAGGATAACCTGATTCATCAGTTAAAGTTCCACCGTTTTGAAATACTGCTGTTTGAGGGATCCAACCAGCTTCTATACCACCACTACTAGACATAACTACAGGAGAATAACTCTTACCAAAATCTTTAGTTAAAGTCCATTCACAATTAGCACTATTAACCTTATCCATAGCTCTAGTATATAATTCGCCAGCTTTATATTTTTCAATTAATTCATTACAACATTTAATAAAAGAGTTGAGATCTGTAGGGATTTCAATATTATTCTTCTCTAAAATATCTTTTCTATAATACCAAACACCACTATGAACATCTAATGGAATACCATATAATTTATCTTTATATTTACATTCTTTTAATACATTAGAAAAATAATCTTCTTCATTAAATTTATTATTTTTAAGTAAATCAAAATAGCTATCCATAGGTAAAATAATTTTATCATTAGCTAATTTAGAAACACGTTCACTATGAATAATAATTACATCAGGAGCATTATCTGGATCAGTATTAATAGTATTTGCAAGTTGTGTATAAAAATCACTATTTGCAACACTAGTAATCTTTGCACTTAATCCATTTTGTGAATAATAATCATTAAACATATTATTTACTCGTTCAAGATAAGTATTATCAGGATTACCGACAATTGATAATACATTTAATTTAACATTATCAAAAATAGGATCTCCAAATTCATCATATTTTAAATCATCTTTAATATTTCCACCATTATTTCCACCACAAGAAAATAAAGTATCTAGTCCAATGATTGACGCTGTTAATATAGTTAATAATTTAAATTTTTGTTTCATGTTTATCTCCCTAAAACTTCAATTTCACCTAAAGCAAAATCTTTATCACTTTCAATTTCTATAACAATACGATTAGTTTTAATAGTCTTTTTTAAATCACAAATTAAACTAGAATGAGGAAAACTAAACTTAGTATCATTATTAATATAATTTGTATTTAATAAAATATTAGTAACTCCATTATTATTACCAAAATCAATTTGATTAATATATTTAATTGTTTTTGAATAATCATAAGAATTAAAGATATTAACTGCTTTTACTTCTACTTCTTTATCAAATTTGATTTCAATTAAATGTTTACCTTTATTAAATTCACTCTCTTTATTAACTTCTAAAGTATTAAAAGCTCTATTAGTAAAATTATCATTTAAATATAAAGGATTAGTTCCATCAGTATTAAATTTAGCATCCAATGCTAAATTTTTATATCCAGTAACAGCATTAGGTAATCTATTTAATGAATAAGTAGGGCCATTTGTATAAGGATAACCTTCTTTATCAAAATATAAATAATCAGTAGCAAGTGCTCTATATTTAGATTTTTCACCATATTCATCTTCTTTAGCACCCCATTTATCTCTATTCATATGAGCGTGATATGCAAACATATATTCATCACCTACTTTACAAATAGAAGCATGCCCCGTACCAGTTTGAAAACCTAAATATCTAGTATTAATATAAGTACCAGTTTGACCAGGAACTCCTA
Organism: Mollicutes bacterium; assembly: GCA_022780025.1. GTDB lineage: Bacteria > Bacillota_I > Bacilli_A > RFN20 > CAG-826 > Onthovivens. The sequence goes on from JALEXS010000053.1 coordinate 13,094, forward strand.
ATAATAAATTTTGTAAGAAAGTATCATTAGGTTTAACATATTCTCCTAAAGGACTATCACTAATAGCATAACCTACTCCATATTCAGTATCAACATAACTATTAGCAACATATGTTAAGAAATATTTACCATTTTTCTTAATCATATAAGGACCTTCAAGACATTGCATACCATTAGCAAATGAAGGTGACCAAGTTTCCCATTCAATAGTTCTTTTACTATCAGATAATTTCTTATAACCAGGAGCAATTAATCTAGTTAAAGTTGAAAAGTCTACTGTAACAGGATCTTTCATTTTAACTCCATAAATCTCTTGAACACCCTGATTTCTATCATCATTAAAGGTTCTAGTATCAACACTGAAATACATATATAATTGACCATCATCATCTTGGAATACATGTTGATCTAAGACAGTAATACCTTTTAATAAAAATGGTGGTATATCCAAAGTTATATCAACATTATCAGCATTTTTACCAACATATTGAGTAAAAATACCATCAGGAGAATCACCTACTGCAACACCAATTTGACAATGAGATGAACCATCTTCTTTATCAATATATTGAGCAGTATAATACATATACCATTTACCATTTATATATTGTAAATCAGGAGCCCAAATATTTCTTTTACTCCAACTATTAATTTCAGGAGTAAAACATGCTTTTTCTTTCTTCCAATCTGTTAAATTATCACTAGAAAATGTCCAAATTTTAGTAGTATCATAAGTTCCATAAGCATAAAACTTATTATTATAATATACCATCATTGGATCACCCATATCTTGAGATAAATCATTTCTATAATATAAAGATTTATCAAAATCTTTATCATTAGGGTTAGAAAAATCATCAAATTCAACAGTAGATTCTTCATATTTTGTATACTTTATATCTTTATTTTCTTTTGAACATGAAAATAAAGATAAAAGTAAACATGGTAACAAAAATGTAATTTTCTTATTTTTCATCTTTTGCTCCTTTATTTTAATGTAACTTTAGGATTAGTAATAGTAGCACCACATTTAAAAGTACCAATTCCAGGAGTAGCTATAGTCTTTTTACCCCAATAATTACTATTCTTCATGAATTTTTCACCTTCAAATACTCTATTATTATTTAAATATAATTGAACTTCAGTATCAGTTCTAACAATTTTAATATCAGTTTGATTGTTTAATAAATCATAACCAGAAGGTAATTCATATTCAGTCCAAGTAGCATCATTTAAATTAGCAGTAAATTTAACTTTTCTAACTCCATCATAATTTTTAATAACAAATTGTAATGAAGAAGTAACTCTTTCACTCTTTAAATAAACTAATACTTTAGCATCAATATCACCATTACCTAAAACTAATGGTTTAATATCACTTAATGTAAAACTAATTTCAAAGTTTTGATTAATAGCTTCTTTATATTTAATACCATTTAAATAATCATTGACTGGTGGCCAATTTATATCAGCTTGACTACCTAAATCCATACTTTGTAAAGTATATTTATTATCAACTTTATTAACATAACTTCCAGTAAAGAAATCATTATTATCTAATATTTCATTTATTTTATTTTCTTCACTTGTATAACTATAGTTAGAGAAAGTAGCTTTAGCTTGTGAATAAAATACTGGATAAGATACATCATTTAAATTAGATTCAAATTTCTTAATCATCTTATTATTACTAAATAAATAATAAACATTATCTTTTCTTAATAAACCTATTTTATTAGTTAAAGATGCTAAACTACCATTAGCTCCAGCTCTAATCATTGTTTCATCACCATTTAATTCATTAATATAAAGATTACTATTCTTACTAAAGCTTCCTTTATAAGAATATTTTACATATTCACTATAGCCTTCACTTGATGATAAAATACCAAATTCTTTATTAACACTAGCTTCACTTAAAGTAATATCGGTTTCAACATACCATGATTTACTTGCCTTATTAAATGGGATATAACTATCATTATTACTAGTCTTAATTACTCCTTCACTAATCGTAGGATTACCAATAGTTAAGTTAGTATTTACTAATTCATCTTTTGAAATATCTTCGTTAATTAATGAAAAAGTCTTCAGATCTGAGGTATTTTTATTAGATTTGGAAATTGCTTTAACTGATATTTCATTAACTTTAGTGTCTTTACTAATAGTTAAAACGCCGTCACTTGATAATGTAATACCTTCATAATTTTCATTAAGAGAATATTCAACTTCCTTATTAATTGTATAACTTGGAAGAATTGTAGAAGTTAATTTATATGTTCTTCCTTTAACAAATCTATTATCAATAACATTAATTGAAATAGCTTCAGCTAATTGGAAACTCTCTAATTTTTCATCTACAACTTTTGACTCATTACTACCTTCAAAACTAGATATAGTAAGTTTTTGATTTTGTCCAAAAACACCAGGATATGTATTTTGTTCTAAAAATAAAGGAACATCATAAGTATGTTTAATAGTTTTAGTAACTTCCCCATCTTTATATTCTAAGATTAAATAATGTTTAATTCCTTTTCTATAAATAGTAAAATCTACACCTTTAGAAATATCTATAACTTCATTACTTACTAATTCTTCTTTACTATTAGAAACACTTAAATCATATCTCCAACCACCATAAAATAATTTAGCATGATTATCATCGTTAGCTCTTCTTAAGCAATACCAAAACATGACATCGCCAATTCTATTAGTATCATTTACTAAGAAAGAACCAACACCCCAACCACCTATTGACTCAGTAAAGCCTGTACGATCAATATGAGTCTTAAAATACCATTCAGTTCCAGGTAAATCTGCTAAAACTTGAGCTTGACCATCTTTAATATAAACAACTGAAGAATCTTCTTGCTTAGATAAATCAACAGTTCCATTTACAAATCCATTTTCAGTTTTAAAGAAGTTACGAGTAATATCAAAATTAATGGTTTTCTTTATGCTAGGATTTTCTTCTAAGCTTAAAGTAACAACTGTTTTACCTGTATTAATAGCTTTTACTTCACCATATTCATTACAAGTAACAATATTTTCATTTTCTGATTTAAAAATTACTTTACTATTGCTATTAACAACTGAATAAACAATAGTCATACCTTCTCCTACTTTTAAGGATTGGTTTTCTTTACTTCTTAAAATTATTGTAGCAACCTTTTCTACTGGTTGTGGATTATTTCCACAACCAGTAAGAATATAGGAGAACAATAACACACTGCTTAAAGTTAAAATCCTAGTTCTTTTCATAAATGTACCCTTTTTTAAAATTTTATTTAATTTCTAAATTACTTAATTCAATAACAACATCTTGAGCACTAGCATCACCATTGAAAATTGAGAAAGTAACAAGTCCGCCTGCTCCACAATTATCAAAATCTCTAATTAATGCATCGTTAATATAAACTTTGATATTTCCATTATTTCTAACAATCTTTACATTAACATTATCATAAGTGACACCTGTAGCTGGTGCATCAGCCCAATCATGTCCAATACCATTAACATTAGCGCTAATATTTGGATTTTTATAATTAATCATGACAGTATTACCACCAAGATCGATCATAAATTTACCATCATTCATTAGTCCACTAGCTTTTAAATTAAATGTCATAGTAACATTTTCATTAACTAAATTAGTTAATGCAATTCTATTTAACCAATTATCTTTATTATTCCAACCAGAACTTAAAGCTTTTAATTTAAATCCAGTATCAGTAACATCAGTAACATTACTATTATTGAAATAATAATACTTATTAGTATTTGTTAATTTAGTAACTTTAATATCACTTACTTTACAACTTACACCATTGGTTGACATTCTAATAGGTGTTTCAGTTGTATAATCTTCAATACGTCTAGCAATTAACTTTTTAGTACCATTAATATTCATATTTAATTCAGTACCATCCATATAAATATGATATATTCCATTAACTACACTTATCTTATAAGTATGTGTACCATTTGGATCAAAGTTTGTAAAGTTATCAGAATTAACCCAAGATCCATCAGTACTATAAGAATTATCTTCAGTTACATTAACAAAGTTAGTAAGTGTTTCAACACGATACTCACCATTAGGTTTATAAGCAATATAGAATTGATTATGACTACCACCAAGAGAAATCATTAATTTAGGATATTGAACATCTTCTTTAACTTTATAATCACTAACAGTAAATTCTACTTCAAAGTCACCTTTAACTTTTTCTTTAAAATTAGCACTATAACTATTATCTTCATAGCCGGTTTCATTACCTACACCATTAACTCCATTATGTTCACTAGGGAAGATTAAACCATTTTCACCTTCTAATAAAACGCCACCATTAACTTTTAACAAATTACTTTCAGTTGGTCTTTCAGTAATAATATAAGTTATATCAATAGTTTTATTAGCTTCTACCCAAGTGATAGATAAATTAGTAGTACCAACTTTTAATCCAGTAACTGTTTTAGTATTTGGATCATAACTAATAATTTGATTATCTTCAATTTTATAAGTAAATGTTGCATCAGTTACATCAGCGCCATTAATTTGAGTAATTAAATTAACTACATCAGTTTTACTAGCATTAATAGTTCTAGTATTATCACCATCTACTTTAAATTCATATAAATTCATCATGCTATATTCATTAACACTTAAATTTTTAATAGTAGCTGTTTGATTTGCAAATTCACTATCACCATTAAATGCATAGAACTCAATATGATCACCTTCTTGATAATCTGATTCACCAATTAAAGTGTCATTTATAATGAATCTAATATGTCCATTATTTCTTTCAAGTCTAACATGATTTAATAATGGATTAGCATTATTTGTAACTGTTGTATCTTTTCCGTTCCAGCCGTTTTTAAATAAATACCCTTCTATTCTTGGATTTTCTGAAGCTAATTTATTATTAACTTGATATTCATAATTACCAATTTTAAGTACTAATTTAGAATCTTTAGCAGCATCAGAGAACTCTACATCATAGTCAATAGCAAAGTTATCATTTAGTTTACTTGTCGAAATAACTCTATTACCATAATTATCTTTATTAGCCCAACCTAAATCAGTCATTCTAAGTACTAATTCATTACTTTCTTCATTATAAGTAACGTTATCATTATATTTCCAATATTTAGGTAAATCAGTTGATGTACCATTATTAATAGTAATATTAGAAACTTTAGCACTTACTCCTTTAGTAGCAAATTTAATATTAGAATCAGCTATATAAGTTTCATAATCTCTTTTTAAGATTGCACTATTTCCATCCATAGAGAATGTTAATTTATTACCATCTTGATAAACTGAATAAGTACCATCACTAGCAACTTCAATCTTAAATTTATGAGTTAAATTCTTATCAAAATCAGTAAATGTATTTGAATTAAACCATCCTTTTTGATATTTACCATTTTGGAAAACACCACCAGCAAATGCTTCAATACGGCATGTTCCATCTGGTTTATAAACAACATAGAAATTATTTCTTCCACCACCTAAAGCAACTTGTAATTTAGGGAAAGTTGCTGTAGTTTTATAATCACTAACTTCAAATTCAATATTAAAATCTTTAGAATAAGTGTTCTTTAATACTGCACTATAATCAGTTGTTTTATAATTATCTTCACTACCAACACCATCAACATTAATCATTCCTTCTGGGAAAATAACAGTGCCATCATCATTTAAATCTACGCCACCAGTAACTTTTAATAAATCATTTTCTTTTAAATCTGGGGTTTCTAAAATAGTAATTTCTAATTCGTCTTTAACTGTTTTATCTTCATTACTAGCGATAACTTTTAATTTACCAGCTGCATCTTCTCCTAAAGTAAGAGCACCATTTTCTGTAATAGAAGTTGAATCAGCTCCACTAGTCATATCTTTTTTATCTAAACTAAAGACGATTTTAGCATCATTTGCACTATAATCTGGATAAGCTTTAGCAGTAAAGTTATATGTAAATCCTCTTAATAAACGTGTTTTAGTCTTTTCATTAATAGAAATACTTCCGATAGTTTTTGTATCGTATCCTTTATAAGCGTTTTCAACATTTTCAACATTATAATCTACTGAGAATTGACTAACGCTGAACGCTATCTCTTGACTATATATACCAGGATAAGTTGGAGCTTCAGTTCCTGTAGTATCAGTGTATTTTCCATGATATCCATTAATAGAATAAGCATAATTTGAACCATTTCTAATAATTTCAAAGTTCAATACATTGCCAACATTCATTGATTCATAACCAGTTTGAATAGTATCAACAGCAGCACTTCCCCAACCTGGATAGAAATTTCTTATATAATTAGCATAAATGCCATCATTTTCACCATCTTTATTTTTAGCACCAAACCATAAAGCATGATCTCCATTATCTAAGAAAGATCCAATACCAAATGATTGGCTAGTTCCTATAGTAGCAGTTTCAGGTAAAGTAATAGTTGCTTTAAATATAAAATTAACATCAGCTTTTTCAGCAACCAAAGTAGCTTGACCGCCTAAAATAGTAACACTACCTTGTTCTTCTTTACTTAAGTTAATTTCACCTCTTTGAATTTCTCTACTAAAGAAATATTCAACAACATTTACATTAATTGAAATAGTTCCAGATTCTTTATGATCTTTAACCCAAATTGTTAAAACACCTTTTCCTTTTTTAAGAGCTTGAACTTTTTTAGTTGTTGCATCAAAAGCAATTGAATCATTAGAGACTTCATATTCAAATGATAAACTATTATCTTTTTCATCATTTTTAAATAAATCAAATGCAACGTCCCCACTATTTCCAACTTCAAGTGTTAAATTAGCAGAACTTGTTAATGTGATTTTGTATGTATCTTTGGCAGGAGTTGGCGGAGTTGGTACAACCGGTCCATCACCCTTATTACAACTTGTTAATCCGTTTAACCCTAGTAACGCTACTAATGTTAAGCACCCAATCAATACTTTAGCTTTTTTCATACTGTTCCTCCAATAAAGTATTTTTAATATGTTATCGTTAACATATTTACTATAACAATTTTCTTTTTGCCCTTTTCTTTTTTTTATTTTACTAATTCAGGTTTAATTTCTTCGTGAACTACTTGTTTAATATTCTTTTCAACAATTGAAATCATTGTTTCAGCTACTAATTTAGCGAAACTTTTCTTTTCTACAGTTATAGTACGAATAGGGTCTAAAATATCTATATCTTTAAATAGTCCATCATAACCTACGATATTTACTTTTTTATTAATATGTTTAAAGTATTTTCTTGCATTATAAGCGATCATATCATTAAAGCAAAAAACACCATCAAAATCATAGTTTTCATTAACTAATTTTTCTAATTCTTTAATTACATCACCATAACAATAAACTTCTTTAGGAGTAATTCCTTTTTCTTTTAATATATTATTAAATCCATTAAATCTTAAAATAGAACAATAAATACCTGGAACTTCACCTAAATATAAATAATTACTGCATTTTTCTTTAACAAGTTCTAAAGCAGCAAGTTTACCACCTTCAAAATCATCAGCTGAAATATAACTAATATAATTAGATTCAGTGGTACGACCTGCAATTAATATAGGAAGATTGTGCATTTTAACTAAATTTTCTACATCATCATCTACACCTAATAATGAAATTATTCCATCATCGCCATTAGATATAATATTTTCATAAATTTCAGAAGTTAAAAGGTGCTTATCAACAAAATAAGTATCTAATGAATAACCTAATTTAATTAATTCTGCACTAAGATAATCTATTAATATAGAAAAATATAAATTCTTTAATGTATCGAATACAATTGCTATCTTTTTACTACTACCATTTCTAAAATTTCTTGCAGTTGAATTAGGTACATAATTTAAAGTTTTTGCACATTCAAATATTTTATTCTTTGTTTCTGTTTTAATATAACTAGAGTTAGAAAAAGCTCTAGAGACAGTTTGTGCTGATACACCTGCCAACTTAGCTACGTCACTAATTGTTACTCTACTCTTATTTCTTTTCATAACTTTGATTATATGTTAACGATAACATTTTGTTATCAATATATTAGCATTTCAAAAATCGTAAGTAAATATTTTTTTTAATAACAACATAAAAAATATGAATTCTTAAAGTTAATTCCATTTTTAATTTAAATCATGATTTTAGTCTAAGAATAGTATAATTTAAATATCCTGTTGGCTAAAAGGAGGTTTAGTATGTCACATTTAACAGAAGAAAACAGGAAGAAAATTTGTT
>JALEXS010000010.1 GCA_022780025.1 Mollicutes bacterium
TTTCGCAATTTCTTTGTAGCTCACGTGAAATAGTTGAATTGCTGACTTTAAGTATTCTAGCAATTTTAGAAATAGTAAATGATCTATCAGTAACCATAACCTCTATTTTAAGGCGATCATCAACAGTTAACCTCTTTGTGTCTTTTTTCATTTTTAACCTCCTATTTTCAGCAAAGAAGACACTTTTATTTTAACTTATTAAAATGCATTTTAAAAATTGCGTTTAGTTTGTCATTTAATATTCATTAAAAAAGTTGCTTATAGTCTTTATTTTAAAGACAATATTATTTATAATATATAAATAAATCGAGGTTTTTGTATGTTTAATGTTTTAAAAGGGACACATGATGTTATATTAGATGAAGCTCGCCAATACTCTTATGTTGAAGAGCTTTTAACTAAAGTTGCAAGTTTATATAACTATAAGGAATTTAGAACACCAATTATTGAAAGTAGTGATTTATTTTTACGTAGTGTTGGAGAAGGAAGCGATATAGTCCGTAAAGAAATGTATACATTTTATGATAAGGGCGACCGTTTAATCACATTAAGACCAGAAATGACCGCTGGAACAATAAGAAGTATGGTAAACAACAAGTTGTTTGCTAATCAAGATTTTCCAATTAAGGCTTTTTATGTTGGTCCTAACTTTCGTTATGAAAGACCACAACAAGGTAGATATAGACAATTTAATCAATTCGGAATTGAATGCTGTGGCGTAAATTCTCCATATAGAGATGCTGAAGTTATATCCTTAGGATATAATGCATTAAAAATGCTCGGCTTTTCTAACTTGAAATTAAAAATTAATTATTTAGGCGATGAAGAGAGCAGAAGCAAATATAGAGATGCATTAAGAGACTATTTTGGTAATAAAATCGATGAAATGTGCGATGATTGCAAAGAAAGATTTAATAAAAATGTTTTAAGAATTCTTGATTGTAAAGTTCCACATGATATTGAAATTGTTAAAGATGCACCTAGAATTCGTGATTATTTAAGTGAAAATTCAAAAAAATATTTTAGTTCTATTTTAGAATTTTTAGATCGAATTGGTGTTGAATATGAATTAGATGATAATTTAGTTAGAGGGCTTGATTATTACACTGGTGTAGTTTTTGAATATCATTATGTATCTAATTTAGGCAAAAATTACGGTGCTTTAGGCGGCGGTGGCCATTATTCAAATTTAATTAATGAAATTGGTGGTCCAAATCTTGAAGGAGTCGGGTTGGCATTTGGCATTGAAAGACTTGTAAGTGTTATGCAAGATGACAATTTATTCGATGATTTAAAATCAAATTTAGATGTTTACATTATGCCTTTAGGCGAAAAAGTTTTAGAAAGTGCTAATTCATTAGCTAATTTTTTAAGATTAAATGGCTTTTCAACAGATATTTGCTTAGAAAACAAAAATATGTCTCAAATGTTTAAAAAGGCTGAAAGAAGAAATGCAAGTTTTGCTGTTATTATTGGTGAAGATGAACTAAATAACGATTGTATTATCTTAAAGAATTTACATACAAAAGAACAAATTCAAGTTAATAACGAAGATTTATTAGATAAATTAGATGAATTATTTGATGAAGAAGAACATCATCATCACGAGGAGAATTAATTAATATGCAAGAATTAAAAAGAACTCATCACTGCGGAGAATTACGTTTAAGTAACTTAAATGAAGAAGTTACTGTTTTAGGATGGGTTAGTAAAAGAAGAAATTTAGGAAGTTTACTCTTTATTGATTTAAGAGATAGATATGGAATAGTTCAAATTTTAGTTAAAACCGATGAAATTGAAGTTCCTGAAATAAGAAATGAATATCTTATTCAAGTTACAGGTACTGTAACTAAAAAGGACGTTCCAAATAAAAATTTACCTACTGGTGAAATTGAAGTTGTTGCTTCTCAAATTAATATAATCAATAAGAGTGAAAATCCACCAATGATTATCGCTGATGAAACCGACGCTTTAGAAGATATAAGACTTAAATATAGATATCTTGATTTAAGACGTCCTATAATGCAAAAAAGATTTTTTACCAGAGCAAAAATTGTTAAATGTGTCCATGAATACTTAGATTCTCATGACTTTGTTGAAGTTGAAACACCTATTTTAACTTTATCTACTCCAGAAGGCGCTAGAGATTATTTAGTTCCTAGTAGAGTTCACCATGGATCATTTTATGCATTACCTCAATCTCCTCAATTATTTAAACAACTTTTAATGATTTCTGGATTTGAAAGATATTATCAAATTGCAAAATGTTTTAGAGATGAAGATTTAAGAGCTGATAGACAACCAGATTTTACACAAATTGATATTGAAACTAGCTTCTTAAATGAAGATCAAATTTTAACATTAACTGAAGGTTTAATTCAAAAAATATATAAAGATGTCATTAATTATGATGTTAAATTGCCTTTAAGAAGAATTCCTTATGATGAAGCAATGAATAAATACGGTAGCGATAAACCAGATACCCGTTTTGATTTGCATTTAGAATCTATTAAAGAAATTTTAGCTAATAACGAAGAAACTTTATTTAAAGAAAATAAATATATCAAGGGCTTTAAAATTGAAAATGTTGCTAGTGAAACCTCTAGAAAAGTACAAGATGAATATAATTTAACAGCAAGAAAATTTAGCCTTAAATCATATATTTTCATTAAATTTTTAAATAATGAATTAGAAGGATCTATCGTTAAATTCCTTAATGATGAAGAAAAAGCACAATTAATTAAATTATTTGATTTAAAGAACAATGATTTATTAGTAATTGGTGTTAGTAATGTCCTTAAGACATTAAATTTTGGATTAGGTGCTATTAGAAGCTTATTAGCTAAAAAATATCATTTAATTAAGGAAGGAACTTACGATATTTTATGGGTTGTTGATTTCCCATTATTTGAAAAAAGTGAAGAAACTGGTGAAATTACACCATGTCATCACCCATTCACTAGACCAGTTGATAAAGATTTAGATAAATTAGAAACTGAACCTTATAATGTTTATAGTTATACATATGACATTGTTATGAACGGATATGAAGCTGGCGGTGGCGGATTAAGAATTTACGATCAAAATGTCCAAAAACGTATATTTAATGTTTTAGGATTCACTGAAGAAGATATAAAAAGAAAATTTGGTTGGTTTATTGATGCCTTAAAATATGGAACACCACCTCACGGCGGTTTAGCTTTTGGGTTAGATAGATTAACGATGATATTAAGTGGAACAGATAATATTAGAGATGTTATTGCTTTCCCTAAAAATTTAAGTGCAGTATGTCCAATGACTAATGCACCACAACCTGTTGATAATGATCAATTAAAAGATCTTGGCATAAAATTAATCGATGAGGAGGACAAATAATGAAAAAAGATAAAATCAAAAAGATTAAAAATGTTGATGAATTAGCTGTTGCTAGTATTCGTGCAACTTGTATTGATGGTATTAACAAAGCAAAAAGTGGCCATCCAGGTGCTTGTTTAGGACTTGCTCCTATTATTTATGAATTATATAAAGATTTTTTAGTTGCTAATCCATTCCAAACTAATTGGATTAATAGAGACCGTGTTGTTTTAAGTTGTGGTCATGCCTCCATGCTTTTATACACTATATTACATTTATGTAGCTATGATATTTCAATTGAAGATTTACAACAATTTAGACAAGTTGGTAGTAAAACTCCAGGTCACCCAGAGCCAAAACTTACTCCAGGAGTTGATGCAGGAAGTGGTCCTTTAGGCCAAGGAATTGCTGAAGCTGTTGGTATGGCAATGGCTGAAACTATGTTAAATGCTCAATATGGTAGTAAATTATATAATCACTATACATATTGTTTCTGTGGTGATGGATGTCTTGAAGAAGGCATTTCACAAGAAGCTATTTCCTTTGCAGGTTTACAAAAATTAAATAAATTAATTCTTTTATACGATAGTAATGATGTCACACTTGATGGTCGTTTAGACATGTCAATGGATGATAATACAATTAATCGTTTCTTAGCAAGTAACTGGAATGTAATTTATGTTAATAATGGCAATAATTTAACTAAAATTAGAAATGCTATCAAAAAAGCTCAATCTTCATTAGATAAACCAACATTAATTGTTTTCAAGACAGTTATTGGATACGGAAGTAAAAATCAAGGTACAAATAAAGTCCATGGTTCTCCTTTAGGCGAAGAAGATGGATTAAATGCTAAATTAAGCTATGGTTATACTTATCCTCCATTTGAAATTCCTCAAGAAGTTTATGATAGATTAAAAGATACATTCTTAAAAAGAGGTGAATTAGCCTATCAAAAATATCAAAATGTAGTTTCTAAATTACAAGAATCTGATCCTTTCTTATTTGCTAAGATTTCTGATTTATCTACAAATAATGTAATGGAATATTTAAATAAGAAACATTTACCAATGGATGAACTTAAGAGTGAATCAACTCGTAACACATCTTTAAGAGTTTTGAACTATTTCCATGAATTATTACCTAACTTTGTTGGTGGTAGCGCTGATGTTGCTGCTAGTGTTATGACAAAATTAGCTAATGGTAGTAATTATGGTCCAAAAAATAGAGCTGGAACAAATGTTAACTGGGGAATTAGAGAATTCTTTATGTGTGCTGCAACTAATGGTATGTTGTTACATGGTGGTTTAAGAACATATAATGGTGCTTTCTTAGTATTTAGTGATTATGCAAAGAGTGCTTTAAGAATGGCAGCTTTACAAAAATTACCTAATATTTATTTATTCTCTCACGATTCTTTAGCTGTTGGAGAAGATGGACCAACTCATCAACCAATCGAACAATTAGCTGCTTTAAGATCAATTCCTAATTTCAATGTATTTAGACCAGCTGATGCTAAAGAAACTTATGCAGCTTATAGACTTGCTTTAGAAGAAACTGAAACTCCTAGTGCAATTATATTATCTAGACAAAATTTACCATTATTAGCTAATACTTCAAATTACGATTTAGTTAAACGTGGTGCTTATGTTGTCGGTTTTGAAAAAGGAAATCATCCAGAATTTACAATTATTGCAACTGGAAGTGAAGTTAGCTTAGCAATGGAAGTCAAATCTTATCTTTATTCTTTAGGTGTTGATATTAGAGTTGTTTCAATGCCATGTACAAGATTATTTGATAAACAAGATAAAGCATACCAAGCAAATGTTTTAGGTATTGATTATGCTCACCGTATGACCTTAGAAATGGCTTCAACATTTGGATGGCATAAATACGGTAAATATGCCGTTGGAATCGATACTTTTGGTGCAAGTGGAAAAGCTAATGATGTTATAAAAGCATTTGGTTTTACTAAAGAAAACATTGCAAAAATTATTCTTAAACATGTAAGGTAATTATTATGGAAAATTACGTAATTTTAAATAAGAATAACAATTATAACAATTCTGGAAATTTATCTTTATCTAAAAAAGTGTTTTATACTCTTGGTATAAATTCTTTAAATAGCGTTAGAGCTATTATTGAAAAAAATAATAAACAAGGTATTGATTTAAAAAACGCTGTTAATGTAGCAATTAGAAATAATCGTGTATTATATAAATTTAATGTAAATATTGATGCTTCAAAAGATGAAGAAACTATTAGAAATAGTATTACCGATATTATTACTACAAATTTATTAATTTATTGCGACATTGTTCCTTTCGATGTTGATGTAAGAATTAGAAAAATTAAATAAGTATGGCCGACGACGTTATTATATCTAGAAATAAATCACGTGAATTAATTTTTAAATGTATGTATTCTTTTTTGATTTTAGAAGAATGCAATGTTTCAATTGATTTTAAAGGTCTAATTGAAATGGTTACTGATGAAAATTATGACGATGTAGATTATTTTATTAAAAAGAATCTTCTTGAATGTTTAAAACATCAAAAAGAAATAATTGATTATATCGAACCATTTTTAAATAAATGGACTTTTAAAAGATTAAATTATGTTATTCAAGCTATATTAATTACTTCTGTAGCTGATTATTTTTATTGCCAGGAAGGTAATAAAAATATCATTATTGATTGCGCAATTAAATTAGCAAAAAGATACGCTGATGACACAAAAGATTATAAATATGTTAACGGTATTTTGGATAACGCTTTAAAAAATGATAGAAAATGATTTAAATAACAAATTTTATACTATAAGTGAGATTAATTCTTTAATTCACGAAATATTTAATTCATCTGAATTTTTTCATGGAATTTCTTTAAAAGGTGAAATTGCAAATTATAAGGGCCCTAATAAATCAGGGCACTTTTATTTTACGTTGAAAGATAAAACTTCTCAGATTAGTGCAGTTATTTTTAAATTTGATTCTTTTTCAATTAAAGATGAGTTTAAAAATGGAGATGAAGTTATTGTAACTGGTGATATATCAACATATGCACCTAGTGGAACTTATCAAATTATAATTCGACAACTATATCTTTATGGAAAAGGAAAATTATTAATAGAAAAGGAAAAATTAAAGAAAAAACTTCAAGAAGAAGGCCTTTTCGATGAAGAACATAAAAAGAAAATCCCTTTATATCCTACTAATATTGCAATTATTACTGGTAAGAATAGTGCAGCTGCTGCCGACTTTAAACATAATTTATTAAGACGTTGGCCAATTAGTAATATATCTTTTTATGTAACATTAGTCCAAGGAGAAAAAGCACCTAAAGAAATAATTAAGTCTTTGAGTGAAGCTTTAAATAATAATCCTGATTTAATAATCATAGGAAGAGGCGGTGGAGCTGAAGATGATTTAAACGCTTTTGATAACGAAGAATTAGTAAGATTCATTTATGAAAAAGTAAATGTACCTATAATTTCAGCGGTCGGACATGAAATAAATACAACTTTTACAGATTTGGTTTGTGATGATCATGCTTCAACACCAACTGGAGCTTGTGAATTAGCAGTTCCTGACATTGATGAATTTATAAAAAATTTAGAAAATATAAATAGCATTATGAAAGATAGATTAATGAAAAAAATTAATTTCTTACAAATAGATTTACTAAATTATCAAAAAAATTCTATTCTTACAAATTTTTCGAATATAATTGATTCTAAACTTAATTATATTGAAAAGAGCTTAACAATTATTAAGGCTAATTTACAAAATAAATTGTCTATATACGAACATAAAATTGTAGCAACCACCAATCTATTAAACCAAATTAATCCTTATAATTTATTAGAAAAAGGGTATTCTATTATTAAAAATAGCGATGGAAAAATTATTAATAATATAGATAATATTAAATTAGACGATGTACTAAGAATAATTTTATATAATGGGGAAATAGTAGCAAAAGTAGAGGAGATTAAAAATGGAAAATAAAAAAGTTAATATAGAAGCTGATATGAAAGAACTTGATGATATTGTTACTAAGATAAGTAACCCATCAATTAACTTAAATGATTCATTAGAATTGTATGAAAAAGCAAAAGTTTTAATAAAAGAAATGGAGGAGTACTTAAATAATGCTAAAAAAGCTTTAAATGACGATAAATAGTTTTTTAGTAATTTTTTAGTATATTTATAGTATAAAATTAGTAAATAATGTCTAACATTATACTTCATATTGACTTAGATGCATTCTTTTGCAGAGCCGAAGAAATTAAATTTCCGTTCTTAGAAGGGAAGGCTTTTATTGTCGGAGGAGATGGAAGAAAAGGCATTGTATCAACATGTTCTTATAAGGCAAGGGAATATGGTATACATAGTGGTATGCCTACATTCCAAGCTAAAATGCTATGTAAAGATTTAATAATACGACCTGTTGATTTTGAATTTTATGGATTATTATCTAAAGAATTTGTAAATTATCTAAAACAATATAGTGATAAAGTTCAACAAGTATCAATTGATGAGTGTTTTTTAGACTTAACTGATTTTTATAGAAAAAACAAAACAAATATAAAAACGTTACTACTAAAAATTCAAAACGAATTATTTGAAAAGTTTAAATTAAAAAGTTCAATTGGGGTAGGAACAACTAAATTTATTGCAAAAATGGCTAGTGATTATAAAAAACCACTAGGTATAACTATTATTAGAAATAAAGATATACCGACATTATTATTTCCACTACCAGTTAAATCTTTTTTTGGAATTGGTAAGAAAACATATCCCAAATTACAAGAAATTGGAATTAATACAATTGGAGATTTATATAACGAATGTTTAAATCATAATCCTAAATTAATTAGTATTTTAGGCAATTATGTCGAAGAAATTCCGTTATATCTAGAAGGAAAATCTAGCGATGAAATAGATTCAAGTTACGATGATCCTAAATCTATTGGCATGTCTAGAACACTCGATTATGATACGAATAATGTCGATAAAATCCAACAAATTTTAAATAAAGAAATTGATAATGTATTAAATTCTTTAAAAAAAGAAGGAAAATTTATTAAAACAATTACTATTACATATAAAAATGCATCACATGAAGAATCTTTTAAAACAACTAGTTTTTCAAAATCATTTAAAGAATTTACAAAAGATGAAGTTTATATAAGAAATGAAGCCATTAAATTATTTAATAAAACTTATAATAAGGAAATGATTCGTTTAATAGGCTTTTCAGTAAAGAATTTTAAAAATAAGTCAGAAGTAGTTACTCAAATGACTTTTGATGATTACAAAAGACACGAACAAGAAAATACTTCTTTTTTAATAATCAATGAATTAAATAGAGAAGTTAATAAAAAGTTATTTATTAAATGTAGTGATATATTAAAGAAAGATTAATTATGGAAATTTATGAAGCAATAGATAGATTTTTAGAATATAAAGCAAGTGAAGAAGGCTTAAATGTCTCCAACACTATTTTAGCTTACCGTAATGATATTAATAAATTTTTAAAATATTATCCTGAAATTAAAGATACTGATGATTTAGACCCTGTTTATTTAGATCAATTTAGTTTTGATCAATCTTTAGATGAACTAAGTGCTTCAACGATTTCTAGAAGTATTTCGACAATAAAAAACTTCTATATATTCTTAGAAGGAGAAAATATTAGTAAAAACATTTATAAAAAGCCAATTATACCTAAAAAAGAATTTCATATTCCATCATTTTTAACATTTGATGAAGTAACATCTTTATTTAAATGCTTAGATGAAGAAAATGAAATTGAATATAGAGATAAGGTAATGCTTTTATTAATGTATTCTTGCGGATTAAGAGTAAGTGAAATGATTTCATTAGAAAAGAAATCTATTAATTTTGAAGAAAAAATATTATCTATAAAAGGAAAAGGCAATAAAGAAAGAAGCATTCCAATTAATGAAGTTGCATTGGATTATTTATCACATTATTTAAATAAAGAATTAAAAACTAATAAAACTAAACGGGTTTTTATCAATAAAACTACTAAAAAACCACTAACTAGACAAGTTTTCTTCATGAATTTAAAAAAATACGCAAAAAGAGCTGGTATAGAAAAAGAAATATCGCCACATACATTGAGACATACATTTGCAACAGAACTACTAGAAAATGGAGCTGACTTAAGAATTGTACAGACATTATTAGGTCATTCAAACGTATCAACAACACAAATTTATACGCATATATCTACTAAAAAGATATTAAATGCTTTAGATTTGTATTCAAAAAGAAAGTAAATTATAATATTTAAGCGGAGGATTTAAATGATGTTTAATAGAATATTTTTAATAGTAATGGATAGTTTAGGTATTGGAAACGCTCTCGATGCTGAAAAGTTCAATGATTTCGGTACAAATACCTTTAAACACATAAGCGAAAAGTTTGAAAATGGTTTAAATATACCAAATTTAAATAGCTTAGGAATAGCTGATTTAGATGAAATAAGAGGAACAAATATTGTTAAACATCCTAATTCTTTCTCGGTTAAATTAAACGAATCAAGTAATGGTAAAGACACAATGACAGGTCATTGGGAAATGATGGGTATATTAACAACTAAACCATTCCAAACATTTACAGATACTGGTTTTCCAAAAGATTTAATTGATGAATTAGAAAAAGAAACTGGACATAAATTAATAGGAAACTATGCAGCTAGTGGAACTGAGATTTTAAAGACTCTTGGTGAAGAATGCATGAAAACTAACTCTCTTATAATTTATACAAGTAGTGACAGTGTTTTACAACTTTGTGGCCACGAAGAAACTATGGGTCTTGAAGAATTATATAGATGCTGTGAAATCGCTCGTAAATTAACTATGAGACCTGAATGGTTCGTTGGTAGAGTAATTGCTAGACCATTTATTGGTACTAATAAGGATAATTTCAAAAGAACAAGTAATAGACATGATTATACAATATCTCCATCAGGCATAACTGCAATGGATATATTAAAAGAAAATCATTATCAAGTTAATTGTGTTGGTAAAATTAACGATATTTTCAATGGAGTTGGTGTAACAAGTACAGTTCATACTAATTCTAATGAAGATGGAATGGATAAAACAATGGATTTAGTTAAGTCCAAGGACTTCGATAAAGGTTTTTGCTTTGTTAATTTAGTTGAATTTGATAGTGAATATGGTCATAGAAGAAATCCTATTGGCTATGGCGAAGCTATTATGGCGTTTGATAAGAGATTAGGTGAATTAATTTCTAATCTTCGTGAGGATGATTTATTAACGATTACTGCAGATCATGGAAATGATCCAACTTATAAAGGAACAGACCATACTAGAGAAAAAGTACCACTATTAATTTATTCTAAATCTATAAATGATGGTAAACATCTTGATGATCGTAATTCATTTGCTGATATAGGAGAAACAGTTCTTAAAAATTTCGGTCTTAATAAAGATAAGACAATGATTGGTGAAGAAATTAAAGAAATTTTGAAATAAAGGTTAATATTTTATGAAAACATATACTAAATTATCAATATTTTCATTGATATTGCTTTCGTTAAGTGTATCTTGCGGAAATAATAAAACAAATAAATTTAAAGGAAATAAATTTTTATTAAGCCCTGTAGGTGCTCCTACTTTAGCAATTTATGATGAAGTTAGTAAAAATAAAGAAGTAGAAACTACTTCAGAAACGACTGAAGTTTCATCAGCTTTGTTAGTTAATAATTATAAATATCTCGTTTTTGATTCAACTACAGCTTTAAAAATGATTAATAATAAAAAATCTAATTATAAATTTTTAAAATTATTAACTGGTGGTAATTTTCATTTAATAGGAATTAATAAAAAAGAAGGAGATTTACCAAAAAAAGACGATTTTATTTTAGGCTTTGGTAATGAAAATAATGTTCCTGTTCAGGCATTTAGAAAATTATATAGTGAAGCTGTTAACGATGAAAATAATGAAAAAAAGACTTTTGATTTAACTTGCTCAAATATAACTGAATTATCAACTTTATTAAAAGCAATGAATAGTGAAGGAAAAATAGGTGAAAATAAGATAGATTGGGTATTTATTGCTCAACCTGCATTATTTAGTTTATTAAATACTAAAGATGAAAGTAATAATTATTTACCATTTAAAACATTAGCAACAGTTGATATTAACGTAAAAGACGCTTTTAAAGCTAAATTTAATACAAATTATATTCCTCAAGCAGGATTATTTGTTAATCAAGATTTTTATAATGAAAACGAAGAAGAAGTTACTAATTTTTCTAAAAATATAGATACATATTTAAATAATGCTATATATGATGTTAGTAAAGTTGTCGATTCTATCAATAGTTTTAGTCAAAATGCTAATGAGCAAAAAGCTAGATTTGGTTATACAAGTAATATTGTAAAAGCCTTACAAAGTAAAAAAAATGTTGATAATAAAGATGTATATTCTAATCAGTTTGGAATAGTTGATCCATCAGACAACTATTCTATTAATGATTTAACTGAATTTTTGAATATTATTAAATAAAATGAAACAAAATAGTTCTAAAAATAACGCAATTAACAAAATTTTGATGGTTATTTTTGGAATTATTTTTTTGTTTGTAATTTACGAATTATTTTATTTAGGTGTCAAAAATACTAATATTTTACCTTCTTTAAAAGAAATATTTAATCAGTTTGGAATATTGTTTATTGATAAAATAACATATATTAGCTTAGGTTATAGTTTATTAAGAACTATATTATCTATATTAATAGCATTCTTAATAGGTACAGTTTTAGGAGTGTTAACTGGTTTATTTAATAAATTAGAATATTTTTTAAAGCCATTAATTACATTATGTAAATGTATTCCTGTACCTTGTTTTATTTATTTATTATTTATTTTCTTTTTAGAAAATAAGGATATTGCTGTTATAATCGTTACTTTTTTAATTATTTTCCCTATTATTTATGAATCTAGTAAGTCAGGAATTCAAAATATTGATAATAATATTATTTTAGCTTTAAGACTTGATGGTGGATTATATAAAGCTAATTCTATTTTTAAAGTTTTATTAAAAGAAGATTTTCCTTACATATTATTATCATTAGTTTCATCAGGTGGATTAGCGATTAAAGTAGAAATTACTAGTGAGATATTATTAGGTTCGCATAATATTAAAGGTATTGGTAGAAGCATATTTTTAGCAAAAGATGATTTAAATTTCGCTAAATTATACGCTTTGGTCTTATTTATAGTCTTTATTTTCGTTGTAATCGATATAATTAATTACTTTATTAAAAAAATAATTAAAAAAATAAATTAATAACCCCAATAATATATAATTCGATACGACTTGTATTATAAGGAGGTAAAAAGACTGTAGATAATTAAAATTAACTCTCCTTATAAAAAGTTTTATGTTATTTTAGTCCATAGTAATAACATTATTTAAAATATATATCAAATAAATTATCTACAGTCTTAATATTTTTAATGAAAAAACGAGAATCCACAATCATATATAAGATTAATTATGAAATTAAAGATAAAATTAAAGAGCAGTTAGAATGGTCTAAAGATAATGAATGCACATTTTCTAATTTAAAGATTAATTTTGATATTGAAAGGGGTTCTTTATTAATTTTTGAAGTTTATGATCATTATAAACATGATTTTAGTAAATGCTTAGGTGTAGCGTTAAACGATGTAAATAAAAACGACAATGCTGAATTAATCGTATGTCCAATAGTATTATGTAGCAAAAATAACGCTCCAAATGTTAGCGGGATTAGTATTGGAAGAATAAATTGTATAGATTTGTTAAAAGAAGCTAAGGCATTAATACATAAAATAAAACCAATAGATAAGACGCAAATTAAAATTTTATTTGATAAATTAGTTAATAAACCAATTAAATTGGAAGAAATTTATCTTAAAAAAATAATAATTAATTATAGTAATATGCTTTCTAAATTTTGCGATGAGGAGGAAAAAATAATGATGGTTGGATATTGTTAGTTATAAATTAGTAATTAATTAGTAGATATTTAGTATATAAAATGTGGAAAACTATATTAAAATTTGTTAACAATAAAATGAGACTTTTTAGGACAATTAAAAATAATATCGATTCAATCGCTTTTTTTAGACTTTATTTAACATAATATATATTATACGAAGTAATATATCTTCGAAAATCGCATTCTTTTATTAACAATATATAAATAAAAAAGCTTACTTCTAATAAAGTAAGCTAGTAATTATCAATAATATTAATCTAATTATCTATAATCTAAACCGTATAAATAATATGATGCACAGATTTGTGTTAATTCATCTGTATAAGGATTATGATCGCTGGTTCTTGAAGAAATAAATTTCATATTTTCCTCTAATACTTTAATAAATCCACTTTCATAGTTATTAAGCATAGATTCAATTAAATCTGAACTATCATATCCTCTTGTTGGTTCTATTTTATCACAAGCATATATGACTTTTCCTAAGTCAGACATCTCTTTATTACCTGTACAATGATATTTAATTGCTTTTAATATAGTTTTATCGGTGATTCCAAATTCCTTTAATGCAATTGCACTACCTACAAATTGATGATATGCATATTCAGGAATATCGGTATAATATCGATAATATTTTTCAATATAGTCTCTTTGCTCTTCTTTTGCTATATTTTTGCCTATATCGTGAATTAATCCAGTAAGGTAATAAGTTCCAGGGAATGGTAAATTATTGCTTGTAGCGACCTTAAAAGCTAAATTAGCGACACTTATTGAATGTTCTAACCTTCTTCCGCTTAAATAATTATCAATTTTATCCATAAAATATAATTTATTTTCAATTATATAATTTATGACGCTAATTGATGTATCTAAACTATTTAATGCTCTAATTTTAGTACTTGAAGTATCGACTAGATTTCCAGATATTTTAATCATATTGTATCTAGAAACTAATTTTTCGTTAATTATATAGCCAGGACGAGGATAATAAATAATTTGCGTTGCTTCTGCTATTTTTTCAGCTTCACGCCAACGGTCAAATTTATTAACTTGATCTGCTCCTATTAATAAGTATAATTTAGCGTTTGGATGTTTCTTTTTTAAATGTTCAATAGTTTCTATTGTGTAATCTACTTCTTTCCAGGATTTGATTTCACAATCTTCTATTTCATAATCTAAATCATAGTCTTTTAAACATAAATTAATCATATTTAAACGATCTTCGATAGTTTCAGTAGGAATTTTCCAACAAGGATTTTTACTTGGAACTAAAATAAGTTTATCAGCTCCTACTTCTTTTAAAGAATTTTTACATAAAGTGATATGAGAATTATGTATTGGATCAAAAGATCCACCAAAAACTATAATTTTTTCAGGATTCATAACTAAAAAGTAATGTGATAAGGGGATTTTTTGTTTTCTCTATATAAAATAATTGTTTTTCCAATCTTTTGGATAACTTCTGCATTCAAATTAATAGATAAATCTAAAATCAATTCATTTAAATCTTCGTTTTCTACTGAAGATCTAAGAAAAGCTACTTTAATTAATTCATATTTTTCTAAACCATTTGATAATGTTTTAATTACGTTATGATCAATTAAATCTTTTCCTATATTGAATTTTAAAATATCGTGAGAATGTGCATAACTTTTTAAATATGCTTTATTTTTACTACTTAACATAAATAACCTTTGCCCTTGTTGTATAAACATAAACACCTTTTGGTACGAAAATTCTAAAAGTTTGATTCTTTCCAGTGAAATTAATCCATCCTAAGCCTAATATACCGATATCTCTACTTCCTTCTTCTGTAATTTGGAAGTCATAACAATCATATTGACTAAATGATGTGAATCTTGAACTACAAGGCTTAATATTACCTTTATGAATTGTAGTTTCGATCAATTTATCACCTGGCATGCTCTTTAATTTAATTTCAATAGAATCTGAAGCGTAGCAAGTGACATCAGTTTTTTCTTTAGATAATAACTGAATAGCGGATAAGCCACCAAAAGCAATAGTTTTATTAATGTGCATAGTAAATTTTCTAGGTTTAATTGCTTTTTTAGGCATGATTTGATTTTGAACTGCTCTTTCAACCTTGCTTAACATACTATTTGTAATATCAGTTCCTGGTAATTCATAAATAGATGTTTTATTTGTTAAAGGAATTTTATATCCTCTTAAATCTGTATTTTTAAAAGTACAAACCGTAACAGGTCTACTAGTTGTGTTTGTATATCTTTTCAATAAATCAGAAATTAAGCTTGATTTACCACTTATACTTGCACCGATAAAATATACATCTCGATTATTAGCGAGTTCTACGATCTTTTGATACATTAAATCGATATTGTAATTAGTATGTGATGAAGTTAAAACTACATCTTTTACCTTTAATTTTGCAACTCTTAAACGATGTTCAACATATTGCAATAAAGCGTTATCATCGATATTATCTGGTAATAAATCACGTTTATTTGCTACAACTAAAACATCGAGTCCTTCTATCATTTCGTTTAATTTTGTTATAAAACTGCCTTCAAAGCTTAATAAATCAATAACATAACAAACTAGTGCCTTACTTTGCTTAACAGTTTCTAAAATTGATTGATAAGATTCTTCGTAATGAGCTTCTGTTGGTTGAATATTAAATCTTTCGTTTGTAAAGCAATCATTGCAAAGTAATAATCCTTCTGGATATTTACTTACAATTTCAGGTGAAATATAGCCAACTTCTTTAGGATTAGCTGTTTGTAAAATTGCACCACATTTGTAACATCTTGCGACTCTATTTAATTCTGCCATAAATAACCCTCCAATCTACTAATAAATTGTCCTTTTTCAATCTTTTTCGCTTTAATTTATCTAGCCATCTTAGTAGTTTAGTAACAAACTGGTCATTTGGCCACAATTTTTCTGTTAATATTCCTCTCATTTTTAATCGATAAGAGCATCTAATATCAGTCATTAACTGATCTCCTATCATTATAGCATTCTCTTTCGGAATTTCGTTCTTTTTTAGATATTTTTCAATTTTAAATTTAAATGGCTTCCTACTGTGATATAAATAATTAACTCCTAAGGAGTTAGCGTATTTAGCAACTCTTTTTTCTTTGTTGTTACTTAAAATTATTGGAACCAAACCATTTTCTTTCATTTTGGTAATTAAATTTCTAGCTCTTTCACTTGGAACTTCTGTAACGTGAGTATCTAAAGTATTATCTAAATCTAAAAAAATGTATTTTGCGTTAATTTTTTTATAGAAATCAATATCTATATCATAAACATTTATTGCATAAGCAAAAGGAACGATTCTTTTCATATATTTATTATAAATAAATATCTACTTAAAATAAACTTATAAATACTAAATTTACAAAAAATATTAAATGACAAACTAAACGCAATTTTTAAATTACCTATTAATAAGTTAGAATAAAAGTGTCTTCTTTGCTGAAATTAGGAGGTTAAAAATGAAAAAAGACACAAAGAGGCTTACTGTTGATGATCGCCTTAAAA
>JALEXS010000032.1 GCA_022780025.1 Mollicutes bacterium
TTCTTATCTCTCCATCCACCTTGTCATAACCTAAAAAATTAGCATAAGCAAATGATACCTTTCCATTTTGCACTCCCCATCGTTTACCAATTTTGACGTTTTCAGAAATGGATCTACTTTCTTCCTGTGCTATTGATGCCAGCAACCTATCGTTTTTTTATAGAAATGCCAAATAAACAAAAAATCCTGGCCCACTGTTGTGTTTTTGGTGGAAACCAGGATAAATGACGCCTCTTTTAGATAAAAAGGCCTTAAAAAGCCTATAAAAGGCAAGAAAAAAGGCTTGATACCCTATTTTTATTGTATCAAACCTATGCTTCTTAAATGGAGCTCCAGGCGGGAATCGAACCCGTATACCTAGCTTGGGAAGCTAGTGTTCTACCACTGAACTACTGAAGCACTTTAAGTATTTTATCATAATTGCATATAATAAAAAACGTTTGATTAATTAATCAAACGTACAATATCTTACTGGTGGATCTTGCCGGGATCGAACCGGTGACCTCTTCCATGCCATGGAAGCGCTCTCCCAGCTGAGCTAAAGACCCAGTGCTTATTATTTTGCTAAAATATTGAACATTTGTCAATAGATTGTTATGATTAATAAATGCAGTTTAAATTAAATGAATTAGATATTAAAAAATTCGAAAAACTATTAGATCAAAAAGAAAAAAATATATTTGTAGCTTCATTAACAAATGAAATTATTTCTTTTCAAGATCGATATTTTAATCAAAAAAATATTAAAGATTCTATAAATTCATTAAGTAATTTATATTTAAATGATTTAGAAGAAATTAATGTTTTTAAAGATCAAATTAAATTAAATGAATTAGATATAAAGAATTATATTAATAATCCTTATATAAATAAAATTAATAAAATAACAATTAACAAGAATAATTATCATCTTAAGTTAAATAAATATAAGGCTTTTGAATTATTTATTAGTGATGAAATTGAGATAGATAAAAATAATTGTTATAAAGAATATACAAACTTAGGTTATTTTAATAAAGATTTTTCTTATTTATCATTAGATTATAAAAATGATGTATGGATGCTAATATCACCTAATGAAATAAATACCATGAATAAACATATTGAATTAGCTCATGGTAATATTCTTACTTTTGGGTTAGGTTTAGGATATTTTCAATATATGACATCTAGAAAAAATAATGTAAATAAAATTTATATTATTGAAAAAGATACAACTATAATTGACATTTTTAATAATGAAATATTACCTCAATTTGAAAATAAAGATAAAATAATTATTATTCAAGATGATGCATTTAATTTTATTAAAAATAATATGAATAACATCAAATTCGACTATGCTTTTATTGATTTATATCATAATCCTAATGATGGTTTGGAATTTTATTTAGCTTTTAAAGCTATAGAAAATAAATATAAAAACGCTACTTTTTCTTATTGGTTAGATACTTCGTTAATAGCTTTAGTAAGAAGAATAATGATCAGTTTATTAATTGAACAATATGAAGAATTACCTTCAAAATATTATAATAAAGAAGAAAATATAGAAGATAAATTAATCAACTATTTTTATTATAAAACTAAAGAATTAACTATCAATTCTTTTAAAGAAATCTTAGATTTAATAACTGATGAATCTTTAAATAATTTATTAAAATCGTTTGTTTTTACTAAATAAGTCTTCTAAAATCAACTATTTTTTATATACTTTAGAACCTATCTTTAATAACATTTTATCCATTAAAGTCATTATTCTTAATGTATCATTTAATGGCATTGAGATAGATTCAGTTTCTTTCTTTTTAATCATTTTATAAGCTTCTAAAAATTCATATTCATAGCCATTAACTTCTTCTTTAACTTTAACTTTACTAACTAAATCTAATTTATGAGAATTAATATTATTGCGTTTATAAATTTCTATTAATTCAGGATTGTTTATATTAGTTACTTTGATAAAACCATCTTTTCCATAGATATAACCATCTCTAGTAGTTAAATTATTAATAGTTGAAAAGAAATTACCAATAATACCATTTTGATAGACTATATTTCCACAAATTGTTTCATCTACACAAGTAGAAGTCATTTTTGCATTGACATTAAAACTCTCTATTTCGTTTTTATTATCTATTGTTCTAGCAAACATATCGATAAAATTAATAGGATATACGCCAACATCAAGTAAAGATCCGCCTCCTAAAAGAGGATCCATTATTCTTTCTTTATAAGATATATCATATCCTAAGTTAGCTTCGATTAAATATATGTCGCCAATAATATTACTTTGGATAAATTTATTAATAATATTTCTACTAGGCATAAAGCGAGTCCAAATAGCTTCTTGAAGATATAAATTTTTCTTTCTAGCTAAATTAACTAATGATTTAGCTTCTTTTATAGATGTAGTAAAAGACTTTTCAACAATAACATTTTTATTATATTTTAGACATAATTTAACATTATCATAATGCATATTAATAGTTGTAGAAATATACACTAAATCAATATTTTTATCTTTCACTAAGTCCTCATAATTTTCAAAAACCTTGCTAATCCCATATTTTTCTTTAAATTTATTAGCTTTTTCAAGATTATGACTACTAATACCATATAGAGTAAATTTATCTTTATATTTACTAAATATTGGCATAATAGTTTCTAAAATTCTACTTGCACCTATAAATCCTATATTCATATTTCACCTCATTGTTTATTTTGTATTTTACTATAATATTCTTTATCTTTACCGGTATCTATTTCTGATTCTTCATCTTTTGTTTCTAATATAAATTTATAATCTTTATATAAATTAATAAAATCTTCCTTAGTTATTTTCAATTTATAATCTATAGAAATAATGATTATTTTATTAAATTCTTCATAAAAATGTAATTCTTTATTATCATTTATAGACATAAAAGAACAACCATCATCCAATAGTTTTATAATATTATAAATTTCTAAATCTTTATTCTTATTCATTAGTTATCAGAACGAGCAAAACCATTCTTCATTAACATACTAACACCAAATAAAATGTTATTTAATGCTTTCTGGGTTTCATTTTTTGCCATATTTGCTATTTCATTATTAACTTTAATAATATCTTCTTCATTATTTATTAAATTATCATATTTATTTATTAATTGATGAGAATAATTAGCTACTTTATCTTGATATCTTTCTATATGAATACTACATGCATTAAAATGAGCATCTGCTAAAGCTCCAATAAGTCTAGAATTCCAATAAAAATTATCTGTACTTACATTCATAGTAGTGTTATTTAAATATTCAGGAATAAGCGATGTATTAGTATATAAAGGAATTATAGCGTTAAAAGCATTTGATCCAAAACATACCCATTCTAGAGCTTTAATTTCTTCTTTAACATATGGTCTAATTTGTAAAATTGCCATAAAACTAGTTCTATTAACACCGATTGGTCTATAGATATGTTTACCATCTTTTAAATAAGGATTATAAATAGTTCCTTGAAAATAACTAGATAAAATATATTTTACATCCTCAATAGTAATTTTCTTTTCAGGAACCATTGACCATGGTAAATCATCGTCTTCAGGTTTAAAATCAGCATTATCGCCATCCCATTTATAAGTACGTGGGTTAAAATATCTAAGCATAAACCAAGCTCTAGGAGTGTTATAGACATGATCTGAATCATCATGACTTCCGAAGCAAATTCTTGGATTGAACTTATTAGATAAACTTAAATCTAAATGATTATTTTCTATAAATTCTTTCAAATCTTTAGAACATAAATTATTTTTACCTTCGCTTAAAGCATCTTCAATATCAAAATTATCTAATCCAAATTGATTTGGCATTACAACATATTTGTCGTCTGGTACTCTTTTAGCAATCCAATGATGTCCACCAATAGTTTCTAACCACCAAATTTCATTTTCATCATTGAAAGCAATACCATTACTTTCATAAGTGCCAAATTCTTCTAATAATTTGCCTAATCTTAAAACACCTTCTTTAGCACTATTAATATAAGGTAAAACTAATACAACAAAATCTTCTTCGCCAATTCCTTTATTTAATTTCTTATCTATAGATTCTTTTACATCAATTAAAGGATCAGCTCCTAAAACTAATGGATTTGAAGTGATGGTTTCAGTTGCTGTCATACCTACATTTTTACTATTAATCCCAGCAGCTCCCCATACTCCTTCTTTTAAATCAACATTAGGCATTAATGTATATCTTAAAGGGTTATCAGGTAACTCAATCTCGACTTGAGAAATAACAGATTTATAACACTTTACTTGATCTTTTGGTTCGATCACAACCATTTTCTTTACATGAAATACTCCTGATGGAGAATCATCATTTCTAGCAATCATAGTAGAACCATCATAACTTGCTTTTTTACCAACTAATATTGTTGTACATGCCATAATTGTAAACTCCTTATTAAAATAAAATATTCAAAAAACTATCTAAAATTTTCAAAATCTTTGCAGAACTTACTTATTTTCTTTAATTTCGCTTTCTTTTAAGTCTTCTTTTTTAGTTAATTTTGTATTGTTTGATTCCTTTTCAAGATAAGAAATAGCAAAGCCTTTTTTGTGTCTTCTTAATTCAAAAAAGCCTATTATTGCTGGGATTAACGAACCACCAAAATCTAACATAAGATCTTTCATAGTATCCCTAAGTGCATCATGACCTACAAGTGGTGTCCCAGTTTGTAATGTTCCATTTCCCATAAATTGTTGCATATTTGTGCCCAAAAATTCATCACTTGCAAATTCAATCATTTCCCAAATTGCACCAATTGCTAATGCAAAGCAAATACACCAAAAGCTAACAAATAAAGGTGAAAACTTAAATTCTTGTTCGCTACTATATTTATTAAATGTATTAATAATTACGTAGCCTAAAACACCTAATAATATGCCACTAGAAAAATGTAATAAAGAATCCCACCAATCAAATTTAATATAAAATTCTCCAATTTCCCCTAAAATAATAGAGCCAATGCAGAAAATAATATAAAGAATTTCCATTATAGGAGGTATCTTTAACTTTGTGATTCTAGTAATAAACGAAGGAATAAAAATTAAAGCAAACATTATTAATGTTTCAATAATATTAAAAATAATAATTGATCTTCTTGCATCATCTTTAGTAAGACATAAAAATACAATACTTGAAACAAAAATAGCAAATGTTATACATAATATTACGAATGTAAATATCGTCATTCTAATCTTTTTAAAAGGCATTTCCTTTGGTGTTTTCATACTTTCTCCTTTTTTT
This sequence comes from Mollicutes bacterium, assembly GCA_022780025.1. GTDB lineage: Bacteria > Bacillota_I > Bacilli_A > RFN20 > CAG-826 > Onthovivens. The sequence continues at coordinate 5,296 of JALEXS010000032.1, forward strand.
AATTATTATATAATTAATTAAAACATTTACAAATTAAAAGATACCAAAAAAGGTATCTTTTAAAATTATAATTATAATTAAACTAACTTAGACTAATTAGAATTTCCAAGGTGTGTCATAGTAACAGCACTTGAATAATTCTTCCATTGTTTTGTCATCAATTGGATTTGGGTTAGTTCCAGTACATGCATCTAAAACAGCGTTATGTGCAATAGCTGGTAATTTTTCTAAGAATTCATCTTCTTTAACACCAAATTCTTTTAATCCGTGTGGAATTCCAAGGAATACATTCATTCTTCTAATTAAGTTAACTAAAGATTGAGTTAATTCTCTTGAATCATGTCCTTCTAAGCCTAATTCCATAGCGATTTGTGCATAACGAGCTAATGCTCTTTCATTATTTGCATTGTATTCAATAACGTGTGGTAAATACATAGCATTTGCACAGCCGTGTGGGACGTGTCCTGTTGAGAATGCAGCACCAGTCTTGTGAGCCATTGAGTGGACAATACCTAATAAAGCGTTAGAGAATGCCATACCTGCTAAACATTGTGCATAGTGCATTTCTTCTCTAGCTTTTCCATTAGGATCAACATAGCTTTCTTCGAGATAGTTAACAACCATTTTAATTGCTTTAATTGCTAAAGGATCTGTGAAGTCTGTAGCGATTGTGCCAACATAAGCTTCAATAGCATGTGTTAAAGCATCCATACCTGTATAAGCAACTTGTTTTGCAGGTAAACTTCTAACAATAGCTGGATCGACAATAGCGACATCTGGAGTAATTTCGAAGTCTGCTAAAGGATATTTAATACCTTTATGATAATCTGTAATAACTGAGAATGCAGTAACTTCAGTAGCTGTACCACTTGTTGATGGAATAGCAACAAAGTGAGCTTTGTTTCTTAATTTTGGGAAATTAAATGGCGTAATTAAAGCTTCAAAAGTGGTTTCTGGGTGTTCATAGAAAGCCCACATAGCTTTTGCAGCATCAATTGGTGAACCTCCACCAATAGCAACGATCCAATCTGGTTCAAATTTTCTCATTGCTTCAGCACCTTTCATAACTGTTTCGACACTTGGATCTGGTTCAACACCATCAAATACTTCAACTTTCATTCCAGCTTCTTTAAGATAATTAACTGTTTTATCTAAGAAACCAGATGCTTTCATTGAATGTCCGCCAGTGACAACAATTGCTTTTTTTCCTTTTAAATTTTTGAGTTCTGCTAAGCTTCCTTCGCCATAGTAGATATCTCTTGGTAATGTAAATCTTGACATTATGCGTTTTCCTCCTAAAAATCTTACGCAAAATAATAATATCACAATTAAAAATAAATGAACATAGAAATTCAATATTTTTTTACCGAATTAAAAATTTTGTAGTTTAATTATCACTTATATAATTGAAATCGTATGAAAATAATACGTTATTAATCTTATAAATATCGTATTCTTTTCTTTCAATAAAGAATAAAACTATTAAATCAAAAATATTTGCTTTGTTTATAAAATAGCCATTTGATGCAAGTAATTTCTTTGCATCAACTTCGCTTAGTTTCATTCCAATAATTAAAGATAAAATTGAAATTTTACTTGGCTTATAGGTTTCATCGCTTAAAATCTTTTCAATAACACTTTCTTTTAAATTTGAATTATAAGCAAGTTCTTTTACACTTATTTCTGATTTTTTAAAATATTCATTAAATACTTCATAAAAATTAGACTCATTTTCAACTTTTGAGCTATCTTTTAAGTTAAAATTAGAAGTAATAAATAAAGTCAAAGCATCATGAAGTTCGTCGGTAATTGTTGTAGGAAAATTTTTATACATTACTATATAAACATCTAAATTTAAATCTTTTTCTTTTAAAAATTCACAAATCGTTTTAACCGCAATTTCATAACAATCGGTTAAAGGCCAATTGAATTCTCCTCCAAGTAATGGAAAGGCAATTGACTCAAAATTATTATCTAATGCTATTTGTAAGCATTTTTTATAAACTTGTCTAAGTAAAAAAGGTTCACGATGCTTTCCATTTATATAAATAGGAGCAACAGCATGAATAATCATTTTAGTATTTGTTATATTAAAACTTGGAGTTGTTACAGCATCTCCAACATTACAATGGCCAATGCTTTTACAAGCAAGAGTCATTTCTTTATCTCCAGCATTATGGAATATAGCTCTAGAAACACCTTCAACCATCTTTAAATTTACATTTGCAGCATTTACTATTGCATCTACTTTTGTTGAAACTAAATCACCTTTTAAAACATGTAATGGCATAATATCACCTCGTTGTAATTTTATCAAAAAACAATATATGTTTTCTACAATTTTAATAAAAACTATCTCGTTTTTGTTAATGAAAAACTAGTTCACTATTGCATTTTTCTAGTATTTAATACCACCTTTACTTTTTTTAAAAAAGTTGTAAAAATATCTCGAGGTTTTAATTATGAAGATTTGTGTAGTTACAGATGACAATTCCGGATTTACTCCTGAACAAGCTAAAGAGCTTGGTATATATATGATACGTATGCCTATTATTATTGATGGGGTCGTATATTTTCAAAATAATAACATTACTGAAGATGAATTTTATGATAAATTAAATAAGAATTTTGATGTAAAAACATCACAACCATCACCTGGTGAAGTTTTGAATATGTGGAATAAATTATTAGAAGAATATGACCAAATAATCCACATTAATATGAGTAGTGGTTTAAGTGAATCATGTCATAGTGCAATGATGTTATCAGAAGATTTTAAAGATAAAGTTTTTGTTGTAGATAACCATCGAATTAGTGTCACTTTAAAAAGATCTATTCATGATGCTTTAAATTTAATTAATAAGGGTTTAGATGGTGCTGAAATTAAAAAGATTTTAGAAGATACGAAAGGTGATTCAGCTATTTTTATAATGGTTGATACTTTAAAATATCTTAAAAAAGGTGGTCGTATTACTCCTGCTGGTGCCGCTTTAGGTTCAACTTTACATATTAAACCAGTATTATCAATTAATGGTGGAAAACTTGATGCATATGCTAAATGTTTAGGTGCTAAAAAAGCTAAGAAAACTTTAATAGATGCAGCTGAAAAGGCTTTAAAGACTAAATTTAAAGATGTGAATATAAGTGATTTAGAATTTGCAATTGCTTATACTCATAATTTAGAAGAAGCAAAAGAATATGCTACTGAAGTTGCAACTTATTTTAATATACCATTAGATAAAATATTAATTGATCCATTATCACTTTCTGTAGCAACCCATATTGGTCCAGGATCTTTAGCAATTGCAATTTCAAAAATCATTAAATAATTACAAAAAGCCTGCTAATCTCAATTATTTTTATGATTTTTGATATTTAACGATGTTATTTATTGTATAAGCAACACCATTTTCTAATACTGATTTTGTAGTATATTTTGCTACTTTTTTAATTTCGTCAGTAGCGTTCCCCATTGCAATTCCATTGAAATTTTTAATCATTAAATAATCATTTCCAGCATCACCAAAAGTATAAACATCACTTTTATCAATGCCTAAATATTCCATTAATTTAGAAACGCCGTAACTTTTATCTGCATTCTTATTAACTATTTCTATAAAAAATGCATTACTTCTTACTACATGATTATTATTAATAATATCTTCTTCTAAATGAATTTGTGCACTTACTTCTTTACCACTAGCTATCATTATTTTAAAAATCTTATCATTAATAGTTAATGGATTCTTATTTAAATTTCTAGTACTTATTCTATTAGCTACTTTTTCATTAATTATCCATCTTGTATATTCAAAATATCCGAGATCGTTTTCGACATAACAATAAATGCTAGCTTTCTTTTCATTAATTAAGTAAGATAAAGAATTTCTAATATCAAATAAAACTTTATCATCTACGCATAAAGAATAAATATTATTACCTTCATAATCATATAATGCAGCACCATTAGCAACTATTAAAAATTTCTTACCATCATGCAATTTTTCTAAATATTTCTTAATACCGCTAAAATTTCTTCCACTCGCTATAGCTATAGCGTCTCCATTATCTAAAATAGAATTTAGAGCCTCAATAGTCTTTTTTCTTAATCTTTGGCTAATTCCTACCAAAGTTCCATCTACATCAAATACAAATAATTTCATAATGCATTAATAATACCTTAACTACTTTGTTAAATAAATTAAAACTTATATTTAGTTAATAAATATATTCGTTTATAATAATTTTATGTCTAGTAATAGAGGAATGAAAAAATATTTACCCTTCGCTAGTTTAACTGAGCAAGCTCAATATTTAAACAAGATGATAGAGGAAAAAAGTAAGGTTAATAAACCTCAGATTTCTATTGAGCAAGCAGAAAAAATTAATAAAATATTATTAAATTATCATTCACAAGAATTAATAATTAAATTTTATATTGATGGTCATATTTATGACTACGAAGGAAAAATTGATAAGATTAATAAAAAAGAAAAATTTTTAATTATTCATGACTATATTTTATCTTTTTCTAATATAATAGACATTAATGATATCGCAAACTGTTTTGATGATATCTGCTGAGGAGGAAATTTATGACTAACGTTACAAAATTAAGTAGAGTTATTAAAGCAATACAAGGTCTTTTATTTATATCTTTAGGTATAGTCATTTGTGTTTTTTATAATAATTCAAGTTTACATTCAGCTATAAGTTATTGCGTATCCACAGTTATTTTAGCTTATGGCTTATTAACTATCGCATATTCTTATTTATTTCAAAGAGGTATAGCTTCTACTGATGCAATAAGTGGTGTAGTTTTATGTTCATTATCTATATTTATATATGCAGTACCTGATATAGTAATTAAATTTTTGCCTTTATTTTTTGCTACTTTTTTAATTATATATTCTGTTTTATTTTTAATTGAAACAATCATTGCAATAACTGATACTTCAAAAATAAAAGGTACAAAAAGCATATTCAAATGTATTATCTATTCTTTTATAACTATCATAGTAATGGCTTTAGGAATCTTTATATTAGTAGTAAGTATTAAAGAAGGAACTACTCTTAGTAATTATTTAGTACTAATTATAGGAATTATAATTGTATTAACTGGCTGCTTATTAACAGCTTATGCTTTAATTGCGCCTAAAAAAGATATCTTAGTTACTAAGAATTCTATTATAAATGGAGAGTATGTTGATGATAAAAAACTCCCTCAAAATATTGAAAAGCCTGCAAAAACCAAAGGAAATTCTAAAAATAAAAAATCTTCATCCCCTTCTATTGAAGAAAAGAAAGATGAAGATAATATTAAACAAATAGAAGAAAAAGATAAAACTAGCAAGTAACTCCAGTTAATTCTTTAAAATGTGGAAGAGTGTCGCACCAAGAACAAAATTCGTGCCACTCTTTTAATTTATGATATCTTCTTTGCATATACATTGTTTTTAGTTGTTGATAATTAGTTGTCATTGAAGCACCTAAAACAAAACCACATGGAGTAGAAGCTACAAGCTCTCTCCATTTTTTAATTTTCTCTTCTTTTGATTCATCAGGAATTGCTAAATATTCATTTTTGATTTGTTCGACAATTTCTAAAATTTTCGTATTAGTTTCACTAACACATTGATTTGTAATATCAAATTTTAGTAAACAATGCATTGTTGATTGAGAACTTATAAAGTCAAACCAGTGATATCTTTGTGCTTGTTTCCACCAATATAAAGGAGCACTAACATCAAATTGAACTATGATGCCTTTTAAGAAATTATCATGTCCTTCTCCAGATCTAGTGGAACCAAGATTTATACCTCTTTTTAAGTCCTTTCCGGTTAATTCTTCTCTATCGAATTTAGTTCTCATTGGATTTCCACTTGCTTTTAAAGCAAATTCCAAACCATAAACACTAGTATTTTCAATTTTAAATTCCATTTTTATAAGCCTCCATTAAATTAAGCAATAACGATAATCTAGTTAATAACCCTACACCTTTTGGTACAGGAGATAAAAATTTAACATCAAGATCATGTTCACAATCCCCAACTAATTTTCCATCTATTCTATTAATACCTACATCAAATATAACAGCATTATTATTAATTTGGAAAGTTTTATTAATAAAATAAGGTTTACCAACAGCAACAATTACTAAATCAGCATGTTTTAGATAAAACTCTAAATCTTCCTTAGTAGTATGAGAATGGGTAATTGTTACATTCATATTTAAATTTAATAATAATTTAGCCATAGGTTTCCCAACTATATTACTACGACCAATTATTAATGCATTTTTCCCATCAAAATCAAACTTATTATCCTTTAAATAAGTAATAATTCCATTTGGAGTAGCTGGTTTAAATAAACTCTTAGAATTAAATCCGTCAACGTCTTTATCTGGATTAATCCATTCTTTAATAGTTTCTTCATTTAATTGCTTAGGTAAAGGCATTTGAACAATAAATCCAGTAACAGTTGGATCATTATTTAATTTATCTATAACTTTTTTTAACTCTTCCATTGTTATATTAATATCTAATTTCAAAAGTTCACCAATAGCTCCAATTTCAGCTAAATCTTTTAATTTTCCTCTAATATAAGCATTACTGGCTGGATCATCATTTATTTGTACGATGACAAGTTTTAAAGGTTCCTTGATTTTTTTAATTTCATCAAGAAGAAATTGTTTCTTATTATTTACGTATTCTATTATCATTTCCATATTGTTTTTTATTATACCAAAAATAAAATTAATTTAAATATATAAAAAAGCCCAGCGACTTGCTATTCTTGCCTTTCGGCTACCTTCGCCACTACAGTGCTTAACTTCTCTGTTCGGGATGGATAGAGGTGTGTCCACTGCGTCATCGTCACCAGACTTCTACTTCAAGGATATAGTATACACTTTTTGTTCCCTGAAAACTAGATATTTGATTATGTTCTTTCCTT
>JALEXS010000082.1 GCA_022780025.1 Mollicutes bacterium
GGTTAATTTACATCTTGTTCGATACACTTTTTAATTTATTAGAAATTTACATACCTATCGATACAATTTATAAATTAGAATGTTGTTTAAATAATAAAATTCTTTTAAAAAAGCATGCTAAAAAGTAATTTTGATTTCAAATTTACAACTCTATCGATACAAATGATGTCGTTTTCTTTAACTTTAGTTTGTTATTTTAATATAATATTAGCAGAATCAATTTCATTGATTCCAAATAGTTCTAAAGTGCGTAATCCATAAAGTTTTGAAAAATATTGAAATGCGTTTTCGCCTTTTAGAATCTTTCTTTTAACGGAGTTTATATTAGAAAAAATTTCATTTATTTCGGGTTGAGAAATTGTATCTAATGAAACTCCCTTTTTAATTATATATCTGAAAAATTCGTGATTTTTTTCGCATCCACCTTTTTCATATGAAGCATACGGATTACAGTAAAATACCTTAAAATTTATTTCCCCAAATTCGCTTAATTCTAGTTTTGGAAGTTCTTTAAATTCTGCTCCATTATCGGTTAGAATAGCTTCAAAAGCTTTGCAATTTATTTGTTTAAGTTTGTGAAATAATTCGCTGATTGCGTTGTTGATAGCTACAGATGTTCTAGAAACCTTAATACCAAACTGCAGTCTTGATTTTGGTTCAAAAATTGTTAAAACTGCGAATTTATCAGTTCTTTTTCCTATAATTAAATCAATTTGGATTATAAAAGAATTTGGGTTATTTTGCTTAAATAATAAATAATCTTCAAACATTCTTCCACATAAAATATTTACAGGAATATGAGGTCTTACATTTCGTGCAATCTTATTTGGTTTTCTTTGAACAGTCCTTGGTAGATCAATAGATTTTGCAGTTAAATATCCATTATTAATGTACCTACGTATTGTTTGCTCTGATAATTTTATTGTTTCGTCACTTTGACATATATGGTACAAGGATTGATTACATAAGACTCTTGGCGAGATTTTATTATCGAGTTCTTTTAATTGATTACTAGTTAAATTTGGACCTTTATTGCAATTATGCTTTTGAACTTGAAATTCTTCTTCAGCACAATATGCATCGTACACATAAACATCTTTTGGACATTGACCTTTTTTAAAACACACATTACAACAAAAAGGAAATTTAGATAGTAATTTGCAAGGTGTAGGCACTGTTTTCATAAATTTTCTTTGTTTACATGTAACTAAAACTCTACGATTTTTAATTTCGTTAAAAATGGTATTTCGTGTTAGATTTGTGATACGAGCTATTTCTGATATTGATTTTGTTGATGGATCCTCAACGCATTTTTGAATTATGACTCTTTGTTTAAAAGTAATTCGTTTTCCTGACATACTAATCCTCCTTTTGAATAAGAAAACGACATCAAAAATATTATAAACTATATTTACAACTCTATCGATACAACCTGTATTGAACAATTTGTAAATTAAAT
>JALEXS010000063.1 GCA_022780025.1 Mollicutes bacterium
CTTGGGGAAGTTTTTAATTTTGGACGAATATAAATAAAATATCAGAACTAAATTTTAAATAATTTAGAGAAGATAACTTAATAGGGAGTGAGTTTATTCTCACTCCCTATTTTTTATTATAAAAAGATAGAAAGGAGAATAATTGTATGGCAGATTTTGAAGATAAAATTCCTTTTCAAATAATGCGCGGGTTAGAAGAAAAAATTTTAAATAAGCCAAAAGATAATGGATGTTTATATTTTGCTACTGATACTGGTAAAATTTATCTTGATACATTAGAAGAGAATAAAATTCTGATGGGTGGCGGAGCAAATTCTGGTATTTTTTATGCAAAGAAAAAGTTTACTGATCCGGCCGATACAACTTTTACTTTAAAGGATATCACTGGTGATGATTTGCCTAATGTTAATGATTTGATTATTAATGTTAGTGCTGATATTGGCGGAGATGAAGAACGTGATGGTTTTTATCAGGTAGTAGAAGTAATTTAGGAAGAAGAAAAAGTTATTACAAATTATTTGCCAGTTGGCAGTGGTGGCTCTAGTGGAGGAGGCGGCACGAAAGGATTTGCCGCTATTGAATATATTATTCCTAAAGATGGTGTAGCTGCTACATTAGTGGATGAAGATTATTATATTGAATATAATTTAATTGCACAAGATTCAAATGGTGATACAGTTAAAAATCCTGGTACAGCCACTTGGATTATTAATGGTAAGTCTATTGATGGTGGTCAAGTGTATCCAGGTAATAATAGATTTAATATTAAGGATTATTTGGATGGAACACGTGATATAAATACTATTAAATTATCTATTAGTATTTATACTGGTAGTAGTGTTAATACTATAGTTTCTAAAATTTGGCAAATTACCGCAATAGATTTAAAATTAACTTGGAATTATACTTTTCCAATGCAAGTTATAGCAAATTCTTCCTTTACTTTACAATTTATGCCTTCTGGTAATATAGAAAGTAAAGTTCATTTATTAATAGATGATAATATTAGTTATGAAAAAACTATTTCAGCGAGTCAATCACAAAATTGGAATAGTATTGATGTACCAAATGGATTGGCTCATGGTGTTCACACTGCAAAAATGTGGTTAACAGCTACTATTAATAATATTGAATATCGTACTACTGATATTATACATGAAATTGTAGCACAAGACACTAATAATAATTTAACTTTAATTACTACTTCTTTTGATTTAACGGAAGCCACTCAATGGGATACTATTTCAATTCCATATGCTTTATATTTTTCAACATCTTCTAGTGTTGCTCCTATTTATATTTATATAAATAATGAAAAAGTAATGGAAAAATTAGATTGTGAATCTGGAAAAGAATATATATTTGAATATGCTTTAGGTATTTCTGGTGAAATTACTATTCGATTAGATAGTGATTCAGCAGAAAGTAGAGAATTAAAATTAAACGTAAAACCATTAAATCTTGAAGGTGTTACTGAACCATAGACCCCTACTTTTAAATTAAAGGCCAGTGAAATAAATTCCAATGATGATTTAAAAAATATGTCTAATTTAATTTTTTCGGAGGGTTTTGATTGGGATAATGGTGGCTTATAGTCCGAAAAAGATGAAAATGGTAATGTCATGAAATATATATGTATTAAAAATGGGGATACTTTAACCATTGATTATAATTTATTTGGTTCTAGTGCTTTGCGTTATGGTAGAAACTTTAAAATTATTTTTAAAGCTACAAATTGTTATGATTATGATGCTCAAGTATTAGATTGTTATGATGAAAATGGTAATAAAGTAGGATTAAAAATTAATGCACAAAACGCTTTCTTCTCTTCTGGATCAACCAGTGTAAATACTATGTACTGTGAGGATTCATATATTGAATTTGAAACAGAAGTATGGAATAAGCCTTCAGATGGTGTAGAACAATATATAACTTTATGGGTAGATGGAATTCCAAGCGCTACTCGTATTTATGATGATAGTGATAATTTTATATAGACTAATGTTAAAAAAATCACAATTGGTTCTAATAACTGTGACGTATATATTTATTTAGTTAAAATTTATGAGAGATATTTAAATAATGAAGAGCATTTAAATAATTTTATATTAGATGCTCCTAATGCCAAAGAAATGCTAGCACGATATAATAGAAATAATATTTTAGATAATCGTGGAGAAATTTCTTATGAAAAATTAATTGAAAATAATCCCAATTGTCATGCTTATTTATATGAAATAAGTAAAATGACTGAAGGAAAAAAAGATAAAGTTCCTTGTTCTTATTAGGAGTATGTTATTGATTCTAATAAACAAAAGCATTCATTACGATGTGATTCTGCTAAATTATATGTTCAAGGTACAAGTTCGGCGGCTTATGGTGTGGCGGCATATAATGTACGTACAGATTTTGAAGGGGACTTAATTGATGAAAATAATAAGGTTGTAGAAGGTAGAAAAGTATCTTCTAATTCTATTCCCGTTAGGTTGGCTTGTACAAAGGCTAATGTTGCTTCTTGTGAAGGTGTTAATAACGCTTTAAATCAAGAGTGGTATAATAAATTTCAACCATATTATGACGCTCATAGACGAGCCATAAGACAAGATGGTAATGTTTATAGAGATTGTATGGAATTTGATTTTGGTGTTATGTTTATAAAAGACAATAATACAAATTTAGATTATTCCAGTGAAGCCAACTATTTAAAGGCTAACTTATTTGCTGATACTTAGAATTATTTATAGTCTCGTTATTACAAACAATATACTATTGGTAATATGGGTACTGATAAAAAAAATTTTGAAATCTTTCATAAGCTATATAATAATGATGGTACAACAGATTTAAATGTATGTTGTGTAGAAAATACTGATAACCAAACAAAAAAATAGTTTATGACTGAAGAAATAAACGAAGATGATTTTGCTTTAAAATCACCCCCTTATGAATTTAGATATCCAGATGGTAATGATGCGGCAACAAAAGAGCAGAAAAAAGCTTGGATGCGAGTTGTTAATTGGATGGCTAAAAATAATCCCAATGCAGCAACTAATAAACCATTAAAATAGACTGTTACTTTTGCACCATATGAATTTAAGGGGTTTATTCCACCGGGATATACTACTCCATCTCCGACTGGTATTTCATTAGCTGGTTATAAAGAAAGACAATATGCTGGTACCTATGATACAGATACAAAAGAATATCGTATGGCCAAAATGTTAAATGAATGTGAAGACTATTTAGTTATGGACTCTATTGTATATCATTATTTATTTATTCAAAGACATACTATGGTAGATAATGTTGCAAAAAATACTTTTTGGAGTACAGAAGATTTAAAGCATTGGGATTTAACTCGAAATTATGATAATGATACAGCTGATGGTAATAACAATACTGGTAATCTTGTATTTGGATATGGGTTAGAAATTTTAGATAAAGATTCAAGTACAAAATCAGATATTTTTAATGCTTCATAGTCAGTATGGTTAAATTTTATTTATAATTTACCAGGGGTATAGGCTAATTTATATTAGAAATTAGCAAATTATATAATTGATGATACTAATGTTTGGGATAGTAAAGGATATTTAAAATTATTTAAGGAAACTCAATCTTTAATTCCAGAGAGATGTTGGATTTATGATTATAATAGAAAATATTTTAGACCAAATAAATTATTTAATAATAAAACATTTTTATCCAGGTTAGATGGTGGTAAAAAGACACATCAAAGAAAGCAATATGAAACTTATCAAGATATCTATTTAGCTTCTAAATATAAGGCAGGAGATTTTAATGATTCTAAAACTTCCGGTGTAACATTAGATATTCGTTTAAATTATGATGATAGTATAGGTAAATGGGATAAAAGCTTTGTTTTACCAATGAAATTTTATATTGATTTATATCCAAGTGTATTAGTAGGTGGTAATACATGGCGTTCTGAAAGTAGAATATCACGAAATGAAATTGTTAATATTCCAATAGGCGAACTTGTGGATACTCCAAATGATGCTACTTGTTATTTATATGGTAGAGAATTAATTCAATAGCTAAATAATTTATCTTATGTTTATCCCCAATATGTTAGTTTAACTGGAGCTAAAAAATTACGTGAAGTAGAAATAGGTTCTTCAGCTGAAGGTTATTATAACCCCAAATTAGAACAAGCTAATATTTCTACCAATATTATGTTAGAAAGAGCAAGTATACAAAATAGTGGTTTGCGTACTGGCAATGGATTGGGCGCATTAAATATTTCAAATTTAAAATCATTAAAATATTTAAATATTTCTGGAAGTACTTATACGGCATTAACGCTTGCTGATAGTGGTCTTTTGGAAGAGTGTCATCTTAATGGATTGCAAACTTTATCAATGTCCAACTTAAAGCATTTAAAAACTATAAAATTTGATAATACTATTTATAATTCACTAATTAATTTATATGTAAAAAATTGTAATACAATAGATACTTATGATTTAGTTAAAAATAGTAATAATTTATAGAAATATTGTTTATTGGGAATTAATTGGATTATAACCGATTAGACTTTAACCAGTGATAATAAATTAAAAAATATAGATATTTTAGATAAATTAATTGCTTTAGGGATTGGTGGTGTTCAAGAAGGCTATACATAGCAAACTGCCTTATCTGGAATTATTACTATTAATTTATCAAATGCTTATACTGTTGATGAATATGAGATTTATAAAAAATATCATAAAATATATCCCAATATAGAATTAAAATATTCTGGTGAGGTTACTAAAAAGGCTGCAAATAAAATTACTTTTTATAAAGATGATTCAGAAAAAAATGAAGTTTTATATTCAGTTTTAACTGATCCAAATAATACTACAGAAACTATAGGTTCTTTAACTTCTGAAGAAGGGCCATCTGGTGTAGCTATTGGCATTCCAGAAAAACCCAAAGATAATCGTTATGAATATTATTGGAATTTATCTAATAATGAAGGATTTGCTGAAGGAGAAATTTTTAGCGTTTAGGATTGGGAAGATATTAATACTGGTATTAAATATACTAAAGAAGATTTAGATAATTTAATACCTACAACTAATATGACATTTAAACCTATTTTTTCAATTAAATATCGCCGATATAATGTTGTAGTAAAAGATTATGATGGCTCTGTAAAACTATCTTATGAAGGAGCATAGGGAATTCCTTATGGTACTCAATTAACTGATATTCCTTATTATATGTTTAGGCCAAACGATAGAACTAATTATAGATGGGAATTTTAGGGTTGGATTAGTGTAAAAGATTACTTAAGCGGTACGAATAACCCAACATATATCACAGATTTTACTATTACTTCAGATTTAACTGTTTATGCTCATTATATTGAATAGGATTATACAACAACTGCTTCAAGGTTAGACTATTTTAATTTTGTTCCTTGGCAAGATACATCAAAAGGAAAATTAAATGGTTATAAAATTAGTTTAAAGAAAGAATATAAAAGTTTAATACAAGAACCTATAACACTTCCTTTAAAATATAATAATAGACCTATTTATGTAATAGATGGTTTTGGGTTTAATAGTAATTCTGATAGTAATGATACTTCTGATGGAACTACAAAAATATTATATCCAGCTATTTATTTTGAAGAAGGTGAAAGTTAGTATTTTAGAATTGGTAATTATGCTTTTGCATTAGGTGATAGTAATAAGAAATATGTTGATAGTTAGACTACTATTATTAGCCTACCAGCAACTATTACTGAGATTGGCGCTGGGGCTTTTTAGCAACATGAAATTTTAAATGATTTAGGTAATTATCAATCTATTGAAACTATTGAAAGTGGTGCTTTTAGACATACCAATATTAATTTAAATTTAAACACAATGACAAACTTAAAAAATGTTGGTATAGGTGCTTTTCAAATTGCCAATGGCATTGAATTAATAGACACTAACTTTCCAGAACATTTAAAAACTATAACCAATTTTGCTTTTTCAAATTGCCCTAAAGTTAATATTAGTGATTTTAGAAGATTTGATTCAATTGGTATAAGTGCTTTTTCAAATAGCGGTAAAAATATAACTGAAATTATTATTGATACTAAAACTGATTATAGTAAAGCGGAAAATGCTTTTTCTAATTATGGTAAAGATCCATCAACTTTAAATATTACTATTTATACAGCTTCGGGTACAGTTTTTGATGAAAAAGATTTGGGCTTAGCTGGAGTTATTAATAAAATAGAACGATAAGGAGGATAAAAATGACTAAAAATAAAGCTTATAAATATATTGGTAGAAATGGTTATATTATCTCTGAAGTTTTATTAAATTGTGAAAAAATAGATATGTATCATTTAATTGCTGATAGTGGAAAAATTTTAACGAATGGCAATATTTTTACTACTGCCATTAATATTTTTCCGGATGAGCTTAATAATTGGAAAGAGATAGATAAGCCAGAGGACAATAATAATTAAATATAATTAAACATTTTTTAATTAATTAGAGAAGAGATTAATTCTCTTCTCTAATTAAAATTTTTAAGAAAGGAATGAATTTTATTGATTACATATATTGATGATACAAATAGAGAACAATATAATTCTTTATTTGCAAAGGCTTTAGTAGATTTAAAAGATGAAAAGCCTAATGCTCATATTGATAGTCTTGAAACATATTTCACCTATATAGAAGATTTAATTAAAATAAAAAAAGATAAAAATACCACTTATGGTCGTAAATATAGTATTTTACCT
>JALEXS010000073.1 GCA_022780025.1 Mollicutes bacterium
TTGATTACTATAACAACAAAAGGATTAAAAGCAAAACAAAATGGATGCCTCCATCTAAGTTTAGGGAAGCATCCATGTCAGTCTTGTGATATAATCCAGTTAATAAACATTTAGTGTCTAGGAAACTGGGTACCCATCATAAATAAAATACTATTTTTTATTTTTTCTTTTTTGTATCACGTCGTTAATGATAGTTATTTTTTATGAAAAATTAGTAATAATTACATTGAAATTTAACCTAAAAATAGGTGGAATTAGCTAGGCAAAAACTTCAAAAATTTTATTGATTTTTATTAAAAATAAGGCTAAAAAAGCATTGATAAAATTACTTAAAAAATAGTTAAAAAAGTATTTGACATATTATATATATAATAGTATTATTTACTCACTGGCGTTTGCGTTGATTTGGAAGATTGCTGATACACCAACAGGCGTTGTCATGAATGGTGATCAGGTAACTTACAAGGAGCAAAATTGAGCCTGTTTAAAAAATGAAAGGAGAAATTCATGGCAAAAGTAAAAAAGATTAGAGTTCGTCTCCAAGCTTATGACCACAAAGTATTAGACTTTGCAGTTGAAAAGATTGTTGGCGCAATTACTAAGACTGGTGCAGGTGTAGTCGGACCAATTCCACTTCCAACGGAAAAACAAGTCTACACAATCTTAAGAGCTGTTCACATAAACAAAGATTCTCGTGAACAATTCGAAATTAGAACACATAAGAGAATCATCGATATCACTCATCCAACAAATGATACAATCGAAGCTTTAAAAAGATTAGATCTTCCAAGCGGTGTTGATATTGATATCAAGTTATAAGGGAGGTAAGAGCAATGAAAAGTATCATCGGTCGTAAAATGGGAATGACCCAAGTATACGCAGAAGATGGAACAATGTATGCAGTTACAGTTGTAGAAGTCTTACCTAATGTTGTAACACTTAAAAAGAGCATTGAAAAAGATGGTTATGAAGCTATCCAAGTCGGTTACGAAGATAAGAAAGAAAAATCAGTTACAAATGCTTTAAAAGGAATTTATAAAAAAGCAGGTGTTGCTACAAAAGCTGGCCTTTATGAATTAAAAGGCGATGAAATGATGAAATTCGAAGTCGGTAATGAAATTAAAGCTGATTTATTCAATACTGGCGATGTCGTAGATGTAATCGGAACAAGCAAAGGTAGAGGTTATGCTGGTGTCATTAAAAGATGGGGACACACTATAGGACCTAAAGGTCATGGTAGTGGTTACCATAGAGGTCAAGGATCATTCGCTAATAATGGTCGTTGCAATAACCGTGTTATCCCAGGCAAAAAGATGGCTGGACACATGGGTAACCAAAGCGCAACTGTCTTAAATCAAAGAATTGTTAAAGCTGATGCAGAAAAAGGTTACATATTAGTATCTGGTGGAATTCCAGGACCAAAAAAGAGCATTGTTATGATTAGAAGTGCTGTTAAAGCTCAATCAGGTCATGAACCTGCAATTAAGACTTTAGTCGACAGAACTCCTAAACAAGAAGAAGCTAAATAGTTGAAAGGAGTAAATTATGGATAAGAAAGTAAAATTAAATGTCTATAGCCAAAACGGTGAAGCTACTTCAACTATAAGCGTTAGCGCTTCAGTATTTGGTGGAGAAGTTAACGAACAAGTAATGTTTGATGCTGTTAACGTTTATATGGCTAATTCACGTCAAGCAACTGCTAAAACAAAAACTAGAGCAGAAGTTAGTGGCGGTGGTAAAAAACCATTTAGACAAAAAGGAACAGGTAGAGCTCGTGCAGGAAGTACACGTTCTCCAATCTGGGTTGGTGGCGGAAACGTCTTCGGTCCTAAAGGAACTCAAAACTTCAAGATTAAACAAAATAAGAAAGAACACGATTTAGCTCTTAAGAGTGCATTAGCAAACTTAGGACATAAAAATATTTATGTTGTTGATGGCTTAAAAGTTAATGGACAAACAAAAGAAATCGTTGCTTTATTAAAAGCACTTAAATTAGAAAATAAGAAAGTATTACTTGTTAGTGATGACGATTTAGTATTAAGAGCAAGTAATAACGTCGCAAATCTTACATTAAGAGCAAATAGCAATATCTCAGTATATGATTTATTGAATACTCACGCTCTTATATTAAATAAGGATGACGTTAATAAAATTGAGGAGGAACTTAAATAATGGCTAAGAAAGTTGAAAAGAAAGAAGAAGTAATTCTTTCTAAAGCAAAGGCTACTCTCAGTGACTTCGATGTTATTATTGAACCTCTTATAACTGAAAAGAGTATGTCATTATCTCAAGAACAAAATAAAGCTACATTTATTGTTAAAGGTAATGCAAATAAAGTTGCTATTAAAAACGCAGTTGAAAGAATTTACCAAGTTCATGTTAAAGGTGTCAGTGTTGTAAACGTTCCAAGTAAAGAAGTTACACGTGGTACAAGACATAAAGGTACAATTAGCGGATTTAAAAAAGCTATCGTTACTATAGCTAGTGGCGAAGCAATTGATTTATTCAAAGAATAAATAAACTTATATATAGGAGATTATTATGCCAATAAAAAATTATAAACCATATACTCCTTCTCGTAGAGCAATGACTACAATCTCTAACGAGGAGATTACAAAATCTACTCCTGAAAAAAGTTTACTTGTTACTTTAAAGAAATCCGGCGGTAGAAATAACCAAGGTGTTATCACTACTCGTCATATCGGTGGTGGAAATAAAAGAAAATACCGTATTATCGATTTCAAACGTGACAAGGATGGAGTAGTTGGAAAAGTATTCGCAATCGAATACGATCCAAATAGAAACGCAAACATCGCTTTAATTCACTACGTTGATGGTGAAAAACGTTACATCATTCAACCTAAGGGACTCAAAGTTGGTGATAAAATCGTAAGTGGTGATGTCACTGATGTCGTTACAGGTAATGCTATGTTATTAGCAAACATTCCTGAAGGTACATTCATTCACAACGTTGAATTAACTCCTAAAAAAGGTGGTCAACTTTGTAGAAGTGCTGGATGTAGTGCTCAAATCTTAGGTAAAGAAGGAAAATACGTTATCGTTAGACTTCAATCTGGTGAAATGAGAAAAATCCTTGGTGCTTGTAAAGCTACAATCGGTATTGTCGGTAATGAAGATTATAGCTTAGTAAACCTTGGCAAAGCTGGTAAAACAAGATGGCTTGGTACACGTCCTACTGTTAGAGGTAGCGCAATGAACCCAACTGATCACCCACACGGTGGTGGTGAAGGTAAGTGTCCTGTTGGCCGTGATGCTCCACGTACTCCATGGGGTAAGAGAGCTCTTGGTGTTAAGACACGTAAGAATAAAAAAGCTTCTACAAAATTAATTGTAAGAAGAAGAAATGGTAAATAGTAAAGGAGAAATAAAATGGCACGTAGTTTAAAAAAAGGACCATTCGTCGATGAAAGTTTGATGAAAAAAGTCGAAGCTTTAAATGCTAGTGGCAAAAAAGAAGTTATTAAAACTTGGTCCAGAAGAAGTACAATTTTCCCATCATTTGTTGAACACACCTTTGCTGTTTATAATGGTCACGCATTTATTACAGTATTCGTTACAGAAGATATGGTCGGACATAAGTTAGGAGAATTTGCTCCAACAAGAACTTATAAAGGTCACTTCGGTAATAATGCTGAAGATAAAGCTGCAGCAATGGCTGCTGCTGGAGTCAAAAAGAAGTAATAGGAGGCTAGATTATGGAAGAAGTAAAAACTGAAACAAAGAAAAAGACAACTAAAAAAGCTGCTTCTACTGAAGAAAAAGTAGTAAAAGAAAAAGCTCCTGCTAAAAAAGCTACTACTAAAAAAGCTACTACAACTAAAAAAGCTCCAGCTAAGAAAGTTGCTAAAAAAGAAGTTAAAGAAGAAGTTGTAACTCCTACTGAAGAAAAAGTAGAAAAGAAAGCTCCTGCTAAGAAAGCTAAAAAAGCTCCTGAAGCTCCAAAAGCTCTTAGAACAGAAGCTAGTGCAAAAGCACTCAACGTAAAAGTTACTCCTCGTAAAGCTAGACTCGTTATTGATTTAGTTAGAGGAAAAGATGTTGATGTTGCTCTTGATATATTAAATAACACTCACAAAAGAGCTGCTTCAAGTGTTAGTAAAGTAATCAAAAGTGCATATGCAAATGCTGTAAATAACTTCAATATGAACGGCGACAAATTATATGTTGCTGAAATCATGGCAAGTGATTCAATCAAAATGAAGAGATATTTACCTAGAGCAAGAGGTAGTGCAAGTGGATTAGTAAAAAGATTTGCTAATATCTATGTCACAGTTAAGGAAAGAAATTAAGGAGTAAGTTATGGGTCAAAAAGTTAATCCAGTAGGAATGAGAATTGGTCTTAATAAAAATTGGAATAGCAGATGGTTTGCTTCCAATAAAGATTACTCCAATTACTTAATTGAAGATAATAAGATTAGAAATTATATTGAAAAACATCTTGATAGAAACGCTTTCTTATCACATATCGAAATCGAAAGAAAGAAAACCAATAAAGGACAACTTATCACAGTAATGATTTTCGTTGCTAGACCTGGTGTTGTTATTGGACAAGATGGTGCAAATATCAATGCATTAAAGAAAGATTTAGTTAAATTAATTAAAAACGATAATCTTAAACTTGATGTTGTTGAAGTTAAACAACCTAACTTAGATGCAAGAATTGTTGGCTTACAAATTGCTAAACAATTAGAAGAAAGAGCAAGCTTTAGAATCGTTCAAAAGAAAGCTCTTATGCAAGTTAGAAAAAGTGGTGCTAAGGGTTGCAAAACTGAAGTTAGTGGCCGTTTAGCCGGTGCTGATATTGCTCGTAGTGAAGGCTATAAAGAAGGAACTATGGCTATCAATACATTGAAGAGTGATATCGATTACGCAGTCAGCGAAGCTATGACAACTTATGGTAAACTTGGTGTCAAAGTTTGGATCTGCCGTGGAGAAAAAGAAATTAATCCTAAAGAAGTAAAAGCTTCTAATAAGAAAGGAGAATAGTATGTTACAACCTAAAAGAGTTAAATATAGAAGACCTCATATTATTAAATATGAAGGTTTATCAAAAGCTGGAAACGAAGTTAGCTTTGGAACATATGGTCTCCAAGCTGTTACTGGCAATTATATTAGTGATAGACAAATCGAAGCTTGCCGTGTTGTCTTAAGTAGATACACAAAAAGACAAGGTAAGATTTGGATCAGAATCTTCCCACACTTAGCAAAAACAAAGAAACCTGCTGAAGTTCGTATGGGTTCTGGTAAAGGTAATCCAGAATACTGGGTCGCAGTTGTTAAAAAGAATAGAGTCTTATTTGAAATTGGTGGAGTTCCAGAAGAGATGGCTGTTGAAGCTCTCAGAATGGCAGCTTACAAACTTCCAATCAAGACTAGAATTATTAAAAAAGAGGAGGTTAAATAAGTATGAAAATTAGCGAAGTTAGAGAGTTATCTACAGAAGAATTAAATCAACGTATTTACTCCTTAAAAGAACAATTATTTAATTTAAGAAGAAAGAAAGCTGTTGGTCAATTAGAAAATCCAGCAATGATCAAGACAGTTCGTAAAGATATTGCTCGTATCTATACAGTTCTTAAAGAAAGAGAACTTGGAGTAAAATAAGGAGTTAGTTATGAATAATAGAAGACGTATTCAAGGAAGTGTTGTTGGAAATAAAGCTGAAAAAACAATTATTGTCCAAGTTGAATCTTATAAGAAACATCCTAAGTATAAGAAAAGAGTTCAATTCAGAAGTAAATATTATGCACATGATGAAGAAAATGTAGCTAATGTTGGTGATATTGTTACAATCGAAGAATGTAGACCAATGTCAAAAACAAAAAGATTTAAACTCGTTTCTATTGATAAGAAAGCACTCGAATCAATCAAAGTACTTGAGGAAGCTGAAGTAGAAAAAGTACTTCACGAAGAAGAACCAGAAAGTGAGGCTAAATAGTTATGATACAAACAGAAACAAATTTAAAAGTCGCTGATAACTCTGGTGCACGTAGTGTTAGAGTATTTAGAATCTATGGTGGAAGCCATAGAAAATCATGTTCTGTTGGTGATATAGTTCTTTGCGCAGTTAAAGATGCTATTCCTAACGGTAAAGTCAAAAAGAGTGATGTTGTTAAAGCTGTTATAGTTAGAACATCTTATCCAATTCAAAGAAGAGATGGTTCAACTATCAGATTTGATGATAACGCATGTGTCATTATTAACGAAGATAAAACTCCAGTTGGTACACGTGTCTTTGGACCTGTTGCTCGTGAATTAAGAGAAAAAGGTGAGGCATTTATGAAAATCGTCTCCCTTGCTAACGAAGTTTTATAAGGAGGATTTGGATATGAAACTTAAAAAAGGTGATAAAGTCATTGTCATTAGTGGCAAAGATAAAGGTAAAGTTGGTGTCATCCAGAGAGCCTACCCAAGACTTAACAAAGTTGTAGTCGAAGGGGTTAACGTACATAAGAAACATCAAAAACCTACTCAACAAAATCCTAACGGATCTATCTTAGAAATGTATTGTCCATTTGATGCAAGTAATGTTATGTATTACGATGCAAAAACTAAGAAAGGTACAAAATTAGGTTATAAATTTGATAAAGATGGTAAAAAAGTTAGATTTATGAAATCAAATGATACCATCATCAAAGAATAAAGGAGATACTTATGGCAAGCGAAAAGAAAGTAGTTACCGCTAAAAAAGGTGGTCATAAAGAAAGAGTTACAACAACTAGATTACTCGAAAAATACCATAAGGAAATTACTCCTACTTTAATGAAAAAGTTCGAATATTCTTCAGTTATGGAAGTTCCACACTTAGAGAAAATTGTTGTTAACATCGGTGTTGGAGATGCTACAAGTGATAGCAAAAGACTTGATGAAGCAGTTAGTGAAATCGCATTAATTACTGGACAAAAACCTGTTATTACTAAAGCTAAAAAATCAATTGCTACATTTAAATTAAGAGAAGGTCAAGCTATCGGTTGTAAAGTTACACTCCGTGGTGTCAGAATGTATGAATTCTTAGATAAACTTGTCTCAATTGCTCTTCCACGTGTTAGAGATTTCCGTGGTATCAATAAAAATGCATTTGATGGTAGAGGAAATTATACTTTAGGTGTTAAAGAACAATTAATTTTCCCTGAAATTGATTATGATAAAGTTGGCAAAGTAAGAGGTATGGATATCGTTATCGTTACTACTGCTAAAACTGATGAAGAGGCTTTCGCTCTATTAAAAGAGTTAGGAATGCCATTTAGCAAATAGGAGGATCGTTATGGCAAAAACAAGTTTAAAGGTCAAACAATCAAGACCACAAAAATTTAAGGTCAGAGAATATACCCGTTGTAAAAGATGTGGTCGTCCTCACGCAGTTTATTCAAAATTCGGACTTTGTAGAATTTGTCTTAGAGAATTAGCTTATAAAGGTGAAATTCCAGGACTTAAGAAATCATCATGGTAATTATTAGGAGGTAAAAATATGCATCAAGATCCAATCGCAGATATGCTTACAAGAATAAGAAATGCTAATCTTACACATCATGAAAGCGTTTCAATGCCTTCTAGTAAAATGAAGGTAGCTATCGTTAAAATCTTATTAGATGAAGGCTTTATTACAACTTATAAAGAAGTTGAAGAAGATGGCAAAAAAACTCTCACTATCACATTAAAATATGGTGAAGATAATGTTAGAGTTATTACTGGTTTAAAAAGAGTTTCTAAACCAGGACTTAGAGTTACAGTTGATTCACGTCATATTCCAAGTGTCTTAAGAGGACTTGGTATTGCAATTATTTCAACAAGTAAAGGACTTCTTACCGATAAAGCATGTAGACAATTACATGTTGGTGGTGAAGTAGTCTGCTACATTTGGTAATAGGGGGTAATTATAATGTCACGTATTGGTAAAAAATTAATCCCTATGGTTGAAGGAGTAACTGTTACTATTAATGATAACTGTGTTGATATCAAAGGTAAAAACGGAGAAGATAAAATTTATTTTGATCCAGCTATTATAAGTGTAGCTATCGAAGATAATCACATTAAAGTTACTCGTCATAATGAAGAAAAACATACAAAACAACTTCATGGTACAATTAGAGCTTTAATTAATAATGCTGTAACAGGATGCCATGATGGATTTACTAAAGAACTCGAAATCGTCGGTATTGGTTACCGTGGCGAAATGAGAGGTAATGATTTAGTACTTCACGTTGGTTATTCTCATGAAAACGTTATTACTCCTTTAGAAGGTGTCAAAATTGCTTGTAAAGATGCTAACCACATCAGTGTTACAGGTAGTGATAAATTCAAAGTTGGTCAAACAGCTGCTTTAATTAGAAATACTCGTAAACCAGAACCTTATGGTGGTAAAGGTATTAAATATAAAGACGAACATATCTTACGTAAAGAAGGTAAGAGAGCTGGTAAGAAGTAAGGAGATTAGCTATGATTAATAATATAGATAGAAGTGCAATTAGAAGAAGAAAACACCTCAGAGTTCGTGCTAAAATTAGCGGTACTAGTTTAACTCCACGTCTTTGTGTTTACCGTTCAAATAAGAACATCGAAGTTCAAGTTATCGATGATACTAAAGGCGTCACTTTAACAAGTAGTAGTAGCGAACAATTACACCTTGAAAGAGGAAATAATATTGAAGCTGCTAAACTCGTTGGAGCAGATATTGCTAAAAAATGTTTAGCTTTAAACATTACTACAGTTGTTTATGATCGTGGTGGATATGTTTATCATGGTCGTGTTAAAGCTTTAGCAGAAGCTGCTCGTGAAGGCGGATTAAATTTCTAAGGAGAACGTTATGGTAGAAAATGAAAACAAAGTAAATGAAACTGCTACTCAAGAAGTAAAAGAAGCTCCAGCTGCTACTGAAGAAAAAGCTGGTAAGAAAAACCTTAGAAACGGAAAAAGAAATTTCCAACGTAAAGATAGAAAAGCTGAACCAAAAGAATACGAAGAAAGAGTTGTTGCTATAAATCGTGTTACTAAAGTTGTTAAAGGTGGTAAAAGAATGAAATTCTCAGCTGTTGTCGTTATCGGCAATGGTAAAGGAAAATATGGCTTTGCTACTGGAAAATCTGGCGAAGTCCCAGATGCAATTAAAAAAGCAGTCGATAGAGCAAAAAGAAACACATTTACTGTTAAATTAGTAAATGCTGGTTCTATCTCTCACGAAATCATCGGAACTTTTGGTGCTACTAGAGTATTCTTAAAACCTGCTCCTGAAGGTACTGGAATTATCGCTGGTGGTGCTGTTAGAGCTATCTTAGAACTTACTGGTATTAAAAACGTTTATAGTAAGGTCTATGGTTCAAGAACCCCAATTAATGTCATTAGAGCTACAAATAACGCTTTAAGTAACTTAAAGAATTATCAAGCTGTTAAAGCTCTTAGAAGTAAAGAGGAGGTTAAAGCTGATGCTAAATAATTTAAAACCTACTGAAGGTAGTAGAAAAGCAAGAACTAGACGTTGCCGTGGTCTTGGTAGCGGATTAGGAAAAAATGGTGGAACAGGTAATAAAGGTCAAAATTCTAGAGCTGGCGGTGGTGTCAGACTCGGATTTGAAGGCGGCCAACTTCCATTATTCAGAAGACTTCCAAAAAGAGGATTCAAACATTATGGTAAATTAGAATATGCTACTATTAATGTTGGAGACTTAAATAAATTTGAAGATGGTGCTGTTGTTGATATGACTGCATTAATCGAAGCAAATTTAATAAAAAAAGAACTTGATGGCTTAAAAGTATTAGGAAATGGTGAATTAACTAAGAAAATTACTATCAAAGCTGATAAATTTAGTGCAACTGCTTTAGAAAAAATTAATAAAGCAGGTGCAAAAGCTGAGACTTTGGAATAAAATATTCTTTATTGAAAGATAATTATGAAAAAGTTTGTGCAGATTTTTAAAAACAAAGAAGTCGTCGGTCGTATATTCTTTACGATTATGATTTTATTTGTTTTTAGAATCGGAGCAGCAATCACTGCTCCAGGAATCCAAGTAAATCAAGATACATTAGATTCTTCAAATAATGTCTTCGCATTAATGAATTTACTTGGTGGTGGTGCTTTACAGAATTTTTCAATTTTTGCATTAGGCGTCTCACCTTACATCACTGCTCAAATTATTATTCAATTATTAAGTATGGATGTTCTTCCTGCTTTAAGTGAATTAAATAAACAAGGTCAATACGGCCGTAAAAAAATTGAAATGGCAACGCGTTATTTAACTTTAATGCTTGCTGCTGTACAAGCTTATGGTATTATTCAAACTGCAAAGAACACAGATTGGATAACATTCACATTTGAAGAGAATTTCCTAAATTATGCATATGTAGTTACTGTTATGGTAGCTGGAGCAATGCTTGTTATGTGGCTTGGTGACCAAATCACATCAAAAGGCGTCGGTAATGGTATTTCTATTATTATCTTTGCTGGTATTGTTTCTAGTTTACCTACACAAATTTATACTGCTTTCACTAGCTGGGTATTAAATAGCTGGAATATGGGTAGTATGGATGCAATGGGTGGCGTATTTAAATTCTTATTATATGTCGCTAGTTTGATAGCTATTGTTGCGTTTGTTGTTTATATTGAACTTGCTAAAAGAAAGATTCCAGTTCAACATGCTACTAGAAGTGGTGGTAGTGAGAAGATGAGTAAAGCTAGCTTCTTACCTATCAAAATTAATAGTGCTGGTGTTATTCCTGTCATCTTTGCTAGCTCCATATTAATGGCACCTAGTGTTATTGCAAGTTTTATTTCTAGCGATGCTGCTAATGCAGAATGGCTTAAAATATTCCAATATAACCAACTTTATAAAACTGGTAGTGTTTATGTCCCTTGGGGATTAATCATTTACCTTGTATTAATATTATTATTTACTTATTTCTACGCTAATCTTCAAATTAATCCAGATCAAATGGCAGAGAATTTCCAAAAGAACGGAAGTTATATTCCAGGTATTAGACCAGGAAATGAAACTGCTCGTTATGTTAAAAAAGTATTAAATCGTGTAACATTTATTGGTGCAATCAGTTTAATGTTTATCGCAGCTTTACCAGTTGTCTTATCATTAACTGTATTTAAAGAAAATGCTTCACTAGCAATTGGTGGTACAGGTCTTATCATTGTTGTCGGTGTTGCTCTTGAAATCAATAATCAAATTAATGGTTTAATTGCTGGAAAAAGTTATGATGAAGTTATCGGAGGAATGTAAAAATGATTAAAAGTATTATCTTACTTGGTGCTCCAGGAGCTGGAAAAGGAACAAATGCTAAAAAGATTTGTGCCAAATTAAATATCCCTCATATTTCTACAGGTGATATGTTCCGTGAAGCAATCAAAAATAAGACCCCACTTGGCGAATTAGCAAATTCTTATATTTCTCAAGGTTTACTTGTTCCTGATGAAGTAACAATTGGTTTAGTAAAAGAAAGACTTTCTAAAGATGATTGTAAAGAAGGATTCTTATTAGATGGTTTTCCTAGAACTATTCCTCAAGCTGAAGCTCTTGAAGAAATTGGAACTGAATTAAAACGCCCAGTAAATTATGTTATAAATATTGTTGTTCCTGAAAATGTTTTAGTAGAACGTATTACAGGAAGAAGAGTATGTAAGAGTTGTGGTGCTCCTTATCACGTTAAAAATATGCCACCTAAAGTTGATGGTATTTGTGATTTATGTGGTGGGGAACTTATGCAAAGAAAAGATGATAATATCGAAACACTTAAAGCTCGTTTAGATGAATATCATCACAATACAACTCCATTAGTCAAATTTTATGCTAATGCTAATTTACTTCATGAAGTTGATGGTACATTACCATTAGATAAAATATTAGATGATATTATTGCGATTTTAGGGTGATTTAATGAGTATTATTATTAAATCTCCCCGCGAGATCGCTCTAATAAAAGAAGCCGGGAAGATAGTTATTGATTTGTTCGACATCTTAAAAGAAAATACTGTCCCTGGAAAATCTACTTGGGAACTTGCTCATCTTGCAGGAAACTTTATTCGCTCACAAGGCGCTATACCATCTTGTAAGGATTATGAAGGTTACCCAGGAGAAATTTGTGTCTCAGTTAATGATACTTTAGTACACGGAATCCCTTCTAAAAAGATTATCTTAAAAGAAGGAGATATCGTAAGTTACGATGTTCTTGTTACTAAAAATGGTTATACTGCAGATGCAGCAAGAACTTATCCTGTTGGCAAAGTAAGTGAAGAAGCGACTAAACTTATGGAAGTCACTGAAGAAGCATTCTTCAAAGGTGTAAGTATGGTTAAACCTGGTAATCATATCGGGGATATATCTAACGCTATTGAAACATATGTTAAAAGCTTTGGATATAGTTTAACTGAAGACTTCGCAGGACATGGTGTTGGACGTGAAGTCCATGAAGATCCATTTATTCCAAATGTCGGAAAACCTCATATTGGACCTAGAATTTGTAAAGGTATGACGATTGCAATCGAACCTATGGTAAATTTAGGCAAAAAAGATGTAAAAATCTTAGATGATGGTTGGACAACTAAGACAATAGATGGTAAAATATGTAGCCACTACGAAAATACGGTCGTAGTTACGGATGATGGCTATGAGATCATTACTTTAAAAGAAGGAGAAAATAGACATTAATGGCAAAACAAGATGTTATAACCGTAGAGGCGACAGTTGTCGAAGCTTTACCTAATTGTAATTTCAAAGTAAAACTAGAAAACGATGTAGTAATTCATGCCACTGTTTCAGGTAAAATCCGAATGCATTACATTCGCATCTTACCTGGTGATAAAGTTACCATCGAACTCTCGCCTTATGATTTAAACAATGGCAGAATCGTCTTTAGACATAAGTAATTAGGAGGTAACATTATGAAAGTAAGACCCTCAGTAAAACCAATTTGTGACAAATGTAAGGTTATCAGAAGACATGGCAAAGTCATGGTCATCTGCTCAAACCCAAAACACAAACAAAGACAAGGTTAATTTAGGAGGAAAAAAATTATGGCACGTGTTGTCGGTGTTGATATCCCAAATGATAAGCCAGTAACTTATTCATTAACCTATATTTACGGTATCGGATTATCAAGTGCAAAAAAGATCGTCGAACTCGCTAAAGTTGATGGCGCAAAAAGAGTCAAAGATTTAAGTGAAGACGAATTAACAAGAATTAGAAATGAAGTAAGTCACTTTAAAGTTGAAGGTGATCTTAGACGTGAAGTTTTAATGAACATTAAAAGACTTCAAGAAATCGGCTGCTATAGAGGAATCCGTCATAGAAGAGGACTCCCAGTTAGAGGTCAAAGAACAAAGACCAATGCAAGAACTCGTAAAGGTCCACGTAAGACTATTGCTAACAAGAAAGAAGCAGTTAAGTAAAGGAGGTTAAAAAGATATGGCTAATAAACAAACTACTCGTAAAAAGAAAATTAAAAGAGCTTTTACGAAAGGTGTTGCTCATATTCATGCAACCTTTAATAACACTATCATCACTATTACTGATGAAAAAGGTAATGCAATTGCCTGGTCAAGTACTGGTGTATTAGGATTTAAAGGCGCAAAGAAATCAACTCCTTTTGCTGCTCAAAGTGCTGCTGAAGCCGCTGGTAAGGCTGCTGTTGAACAAGGTATTAAATCTGTTGATGTTGATGTTAAAGGCCCAGGTGCAGGTAGAGAAAGCGCAATTAGAGCTTTAGCTAATGCTGGACTTACAATTACATCAATTATTGATACTACACCTATTCCACATAATGGCTGCCGTCCACCAAAACATCCACACGGTTAATAAATAATATAGGAGGCTAGAAAATGGAAAATAGTAATGAAGTAAAAATCGCTCGTCCTTTTGAAAGATGTTCTTTCAATATGACAGTTTCTGATCCTAGTGAAAATTATGCTAGAATCGTCTGTGAACCTCTCGAAAGAGGATTTGGTACAACTTTAGGAAATGCACTCAGACGTGTATTACTTTCTAGTTTACCTGGTACTAGTGTTTACTGTGTTGAAGTTGAAGGTGCAGTTCACGAATTTACTGCTTTAGAAGGAATCGAAGAAGATTTAACACAAATTATCTTAAATTTAAAAGATTTAATCTTAAAATCCGATACTATCGAAGATGAAGATTATACCGCTTATGTTGATATCCACGGTCCAAGAGATTTCTTAGCTGGTGATATCGAACTTCCTACAGGTGTAGAAGTTATTAATAAAGATTTAGTTATTGCTCATGTCGCTGAAGGTGGACATTTAAAAATGACCCTCCATATTAAAAATGGTAGAGGCTATGTCACTAGTGAACAAAACAAAACTTTAAATAAATTACCTTTACACGGAATAGCTACTGATAGCAATTTCTCAGGTATTACTAAAGTAAATTATAGTGTTGAACCTACCCGTGTTGGTCATGATTCACATTATGATAAATTAACTCTTGAAGTTTGGACTAATGGTTCAATTGCTCCTCAAGATGCTGTAAGCTTAGCAAGTAAAATATTAATTGCTTATTTAGATAATTTACTTGATTTAAATAAAGATAAATATTCTGATTTAGATCTTGTTAAGGATCCAGAAAAAGTTAAAGAAGAAACATTTGAAAATCTTTCAGTTGAAGATCTTGACTTAAGTGTTAGAAGTTACAACTGCTTAAAAAGAGCTGGTATTTCTAATGTATTAGAATTAACTCAAAAGAGCGAAGCTGAAATGATGAAAGTTAGAAATTTAGGAAAGAAATCTCTTAAAGAAGTAAAAGAGAAACTTGAAGAAAAAGGATTATCTTTTAAAGAATCTAAAGAAGACTAATTCTAAATAAAGGGAGATAATTATGCAAATAGGTAGAAAGAATGTTCATGGTAAGGGTGGTGTTAGATTTAAGACTCCTTATACCTCAAGTAAACAAAAAGCCCAAGTAAGAAATCTTTGCACTGAACTCGTTATTTTTGAAAAAGTAACAGTTACAAGAAGTATGACTAAAGATGTTGTTAAAACATTCGATAGACTCGTTACTTATGCAAAAAAAGGTGATTTACATAGTAGAAGACTCGCAGCTAGTGTTCTTAGAAAATACAATTTAGCTAACGATGTCGATGCTTTAGATAAATTATTCAATGATTTAGCAAAAAGATTTGCTAATCGTAATGGTGGATATATTCGCGTTTTAAAACTTGAAAATAGAAAAGGCGATAACGCTCCACAAAGACTTCTTATCTTAGCAGACTAATTAAAATAATAAGAACAATTAGGAGGGCTTTTACCCTCCTTTTTATTTCTAAACGATAGGAGAACTTATAATGAAGAATTTTGTTGTAATTGATCTAGATGGTACACTTATTAATACTCTTCCAGGAATCACTAAAGCAAGTAATTTAATGCTAGAACATTTTTCTTATAGTTATAGATATAGTGAAGCAGAAGTACAAGGCTTTATTGGTAGAGGTGCACGTCGTTTATTTTTATCTTTAGTTCATGAAGATCATTTTGATAGTGATTTAGAAGCTAAATATCAATATTTTTTAAAATTATATGAAGCAAATCAATATGATAGTGAACCTTATGAAACTGTTAAAGATACATTAATTAAATTAAATGAATTAGGTATTAAAATTATCGTTTATAGTAATAAACCTAATCATATATTACAAAAATTGATGGCTGATAAACTAAGTATGATTGATTTCTTATATTTACAAGGTCAAGATGAAGCTTATCCTCCAAAACCAGATGTAACATTATTAAATATAATATTAGATAAATTTAATTTATATCCTATTAATGGACTTTATATTGGGGATGGATATGTTGACTTTTTAACTAGTAGAAATATTGGCATGGATTTTTGTTTTTGCGACTATGGATATTGTAGCAAAGAACACAAATTAGAAATTGTTGGGTTTAAAATTGAAAAGTTTAATGAAATATTAAACTATATAAAGTAAAATATTAAGAAGGAGGGATTTAAAATGATTAAAATTTACACTTCACCAAGTTGTTCAAGTTGTAGAAAAGTTAAGAAATGGTTTGATGAACAGAAAATACCTTATGTTGAAAAAAACATTTTTACATCTGTTTTAAATCCTACTGAACTTAAAGATATTTTATCGAAAACTGAAAATGGTACCGATGATATTATTTCTAAAAGAAGTAATATTATTAAAGATGGCAACATTGATATAGATTCAATGACTGTCAATGAATTAATTGAATTTATTAAAGAAAATCCAAGTTGCTTAAAAAGACCTATTATGGTCGATGATCGTAAGATTCAAGTTGGATATAATGAAGAAGAAATTCGTTCTTTTATTCCAGCAGCTAGAAGAATAGGAAGACTTAATTGTCCTAAATTTGAGCAATGTGAAGATTGTCCAAACTGCCAAAAAGATAATGAGGCTTTTAAGTTAAATAATCAAATTTTGAAAAAATAGTTGAGTTCTAAAGACTTTTAATTAAAAAAACCTATGTTTTATCGACATAGGTTTTTTAAATTCTTAATAAATATTTTTATTTTTTAATAGTATCCATTGCACGAACTTGTTTTGATTTTTGATTCTCAACATATGGAATATTAAGTTCAGTACATTTTTCTTTTAAAGCGTTTCTAGCTCTATCGATGGAATTACCTTCCATTTCAAGTTCATAGTCTTCAATTCCGTTATAGTAGTTTTTGTCAATGGAAAAGATTTCTCCACTTGAATAGTTATCGATTTCAATTCTTTCTGTAAATAAAGAAGTTTGAATTTTAAGTTTTGTAACATCGACATCAAGCATCAATAAGAAGTTTTTAATATCTCCAGTTGGGAAGATTCCTTTATTTTTAAAATCTTCATATTGCTCTTTAGTGATAGATTCTTTCTTTTCAAGTAAGCCTTCAGCCATAGGAGCTTTTAAGTTTAATGTGAAATAACCTTTCTCTCTAATTCTTAATCCAATACCAAATTTCTTTAAGAATAAATCATCAGTATCAATATAATAGTTAGTTTGATCTATTCTAGTACCGTTTTCTTTTTTATAAAATTTAATTACTCGTAAATATTCTTCTTTTGTGATTAATACTTTTGCTTCAATTTCAATATTTGTTGCCATATCTATTAATTCTCCTATAAATATGATACAATAAATAAGGATTTTTTTAAAGGAATTCATATGAGATTTTACGTTAAAAACAAAGACAACGAACGTTGCTTAAAAGTAAGTGAAAGACTAATAGATATATTAGTAAATGAAGGACACACTCTAGATGAATATAATCCAGAATTTGTATTTTCTATAGGTGGAGATGGAACATTTTTAAAAGCAGTCCATGCTTATTTAAATATCGATCCAATATTTATTGGAATTAATGAAGGTAATTTAGGATTTTTATGCGAATTTACTCTTGATGATTTTAATATTATTAAAAATATTATTAATGATTATCAAGATAATTATAAAAATTATTCTTTATTAGAATTAGAAGTTAATAATGAAACATATTATTCATTAAATGAAGTACGTATTGAAAGTAATGATGGAAGTTCATTACGATTTGATATTAGTGTTAATGATGATTTTTTAGAAAGATTAAATGCTGATGGTGTATGTATTTCTTCATCAATTGGAAGTAGTGGTATTAATAAAGGTTTAGGTGGAGCTTTAGTTAGTCATAATTTAGAAATTATGCAATTAATTGAAAAAACACCTATTAATAATAGATGTTATTCTTCAATTAATTCACCTATCATCTTTGATAAAGATGATATTATAACTATAGATAACTTTGCTTATAATAAATTCTCTATATATTATGATAATCAAAGTTATAATCTTAATAATTTTAATGGAACCATTAAAATTTATATAAGTGATAAGAAAATAAGAGTATTAAAACATCCTAATATTACTTTTACTAATAAAGTAAATGATGCATTTATTAAATAATATTATATTTCTTTAATATTTTAGTAACGTATTCTATAGGGAAGCCTACTACATTAGAGTAGCTTCCCTTTATTTCTTTAATTAATTTAATTGATGAATCTTCTTGGATAGCATAAGATCCAGCTTTATCATAAACATATACTTCTTTAATATAAGTAGATATATCTTTATCAGTTAATTTATTAAAATATACTTTAGTTTTAATTAACTTAGTATGTATTTTATTTTGATAAGAATAAGTAACACTAGTAATAACAACATGCTTATGATTAGATAACATCTTTAAATCGTTTTTAGCTTCTACTTCATTAATAGGTTTAGTTAATATATGATTTTTATATTTAACTATTGTATCAAAACAAATTAAAAAATCTTGGGGTTCTACAAGGTTTTTTATAGAAAGAAGCTTTTTTCTACTAATTTTAAAAGAATAAAATAAATCATTTTTTGATATTTTTGATTCATCAAAAAGAGGATTTATTATTTTAAAATCATTAGTAATTTTTTTAATATATTCAATTCTTCGAGGAGAAGAACTACCTAAATAAATCATTAGTTATTATAATTCATGATTAATGGAATAATCATAGGATTACGTTGAGTCTTTCTAAAATAATATTTAGAAACAACACTACGTATAGTATTTTTAATATCACCAAAAGTAACTTTATTAGTAGTTTGCAATAAATTATTTAAAGCTTCTTGAACTTGAATAGAAGCGTGACGAGTTAAATGAGATTCAGCTGCACCATTACTAACGAATCCACAAGTAATAACTTTAGGAGCAGCAGCTAATTTATTAGATTTAGAATCTAAACAAATTAAAACACTAACCATTCCATCATCTTGAAGAATCTTACGATCTCTAATAACAGCAGTAGAAACACCATTAATATCATTACCATCAATATAAACATCATCAGCAATAATACGTTCACCATCAGTAATTTTATGATTATTTAATACTAAAGTATCACCATTACCTAAAACAAAGATATTTTCAGGTGGAATGCCTATATTTTTAGCTAAATCAGCATGTAATTTAAGCATATGATATTCACCATGAGCTGGCATAAAGTATTTAGGATTAAATAATTTTAAATTTAATTGAAGTTCTTTTCTAGAAGGGTGACCTGAAGAATGGATATCACTAAATACACTATTAGTGATAACATCAGCACCTAATCTAGTTAATAAATTAACTACTTTATTAATACTAGTTCCATTTCCTGGAATAGGAGAACTAGAAAATACGACAGTATCTCCTGGGATAATATGTAAATTCTTAAATGTACCATTTGCAATTCTACTTAAAGCAGCCATAGGTTCACCTTGACTACCAGTACATAAAATAACCATCTCACTATCTTTACAATCATGCATTGTTTCAACAGTTCTTAAAATAGCAGTAGGTATTTTAATATAACCAAATTTACGAGCATATTCTAAAGTATTAACCATACTACGACCAACGACAACAAGTTTACGATGATGTAAAATAGTTGATTCAACAATTTGTTGAATACGCGATACGTTACTACTAAAAGTAGAAATAATTAATCTACCTGGAGCTTTATCAAATATTTCATTAATAGAATTAATAACATTTTTTTCACTAGGTGTCCAACCTTCTTTTTCAGCATTAGTTGAATCAGCGAGTAATAAATCAACTCCACTTTCTCCAATATCAGCCATTTTAGCTATTTGAATATCAGGACCAACAGGTGTTAAATCTATTTTAAAATCACCAGTAGTAACAATTCGACCTTCACTAGTGTCAACACAAATTCCAAAAGAATCTGGAATTGAGTGAGTTACTCTAAAGAAACTTACATTAAATTCACCAGCTACAATGTTACTATTTTCATCATATTCGATAATATTAACTTTTTCTTTGCATTTCTTTTCTTCTAACTTTTGGCGAATTAATGCAGCAGCTAATCTAGGAGCGTATATTACTGGTACTTTAATTGCTTTAACTAAAAAAGGAATTGCTCCAATATGGTCTTCATGACCATGAGTTATAAATAGAGCTCTAATTTTACCTTGGTTATTCTTTAAATGAGTATAGTTAGGAATTACATAATCAACACCAACTAAATCATCTTCAGGGAATTTAACTCCGGCATCAATAATGATTAAATGTCTTTCACTTTCAATACAATAAGTGTTTTTGCCAACTTCACCAAGACCGCCTAAAGCATAAATCTTGATAGGATTATTCGCTATCTTCATTACCATTTTAAAAACAAACTCCTTTTTATCTATATATAATTCTTAAGCGATTTAATTATATAAAAATAGACTGGTAGATACAAGAAAAAATAGATAAAAATTACTAATTTTTCACCCTATTGAAATACTATTTGGTAATTTCTTAAAAGGTTCTAATTTATTAATATGATCATAGTATAAAATACCTTTTAAATGATCAATTTCATGTTGAACTACAATTGCTAAATAACCAGTAAAGAGGAGTTCAACATCTTTATTAACTAAAGCATCAAATGCTTTAACTCTTATTTTATAATGACGATATACATAACCCTTATGATCTTTATCTACTGATAAACACCCTTCACCTTGTTCTAAATAAGCTAATTTAGCACTTTCACTAACAATAACTGGATTTACTAATAAATATTGATATATCTCTTTTTCAGTAGGTATATATATTGCTAACATACATTTATTTAATCCAATTTGAGGAGCAGCTAATCCAACTCCTGATCTAATACCATATTTATTAGCTAATTCATCATCTTGAGATACTTTTAAATATTCTAACATCTCAAATAATGTTTCTTTATCTTCACTTGATAAAGGTAAAGTTACTTCTACACTTTTTTCTCTTAAACTTTTCTTGTTATCTTTTACTATCTTAAAAATTTTCATATAAGAATTATAATACAAATTGAATATTTAAACCATATTTAACGTGAATTTTTAAACTAAATTCCGGATTTTTAGTTTTGTACGATTTTTCTTAAACTAAATTCCGGATTTTATTTTAAAAACTGACTTAACTTTAATAAAAGTTATTATTATTAACGATTTAGAGCATACTAAAAATAACT
>JALEXS010000074.1 GCA_022780025.1 Mollicutes bacterium
AGTTATTTTTAGTATGCTCTAAATCGTTAATAATAATAACTTTTATTAAAGTTAAGTCAGTTTTTAAAATAAAATCCGGAATTTAGTTTAAGAAAAATCGTACAAAACTAAAAATCCGGAATTTAGTTTAAAAATTCACGTAACAACATAAAAAATTTCTATTTCTTGAATAGCGAGATTGAAATAATATTTTTTTAGATATTAAGCTTTTAATTTATATAAAAATAATAATTATAGAAATAAAAATAATTCCTAAAACCCAATTATTTTTAATAAAACCCTGCAGAATCGATGTTTTTTATAAAAAAAGTAAAAAGGATTTAGTTATTAGCTAAATCCTTTTTTAATTATTTAGATCTCAATTAGAATAATTTACTATCTCTAAGTAGTTGACCAATATCAGTATCTTCTACTTTCTTATAAGCACTCTTAATGATAAATTTTTCAAATCCATTAACAGCATCACTATCTAATAATTTAGTCTTATCAATTGCATAATATGTAGCTCTTAATAATTCTCTAACATCATATACACTACCCCATACTTCAGGGACAGCTCTATCAACATTTAATAATGTATATACAGCTTCCATACCGGTTCTAATAGAATATTCTGTTGTAAATATTGTATCACGTGGAGTTTCAGCAAATTGTCCAACGAAAGCAAAGTTAACTGCACCATCTGGAACTACTTTTGGTCTATCTTCATTCTTTCTTGGTTGGAAGAAAGCATCGATATAAGGCATATAACATGTTGTTGTATTACAATTATTAGTTGCTAATTCATGAATCTTATTAACATCACAACCAATGTGATATAACCATTCTTCACAAACTTCAATACCAGTACATTCCTTCATAGGTTTTTTAACAAAATTACCTTCTTTATTAGTATTTAAAGCATAAACCCAAACAAGAACATCATTTTTATTTTGTGATTTGAATTGAGGTTGTCTATTAATTGTCCAGGATAAGAACCAATTATCTTCACTATCTCTAATAGTAACAATACCACCAGTAGTAACTTTTCCTTTTCTTGGATCTCTTTGACAAATCTTTTCAATTAATGAAATTATATAATCATCATGAGTTTGAACAGTTGCACTCATCCAGTTAGTTTCATTAATGTTATTACAGAATTTTAATGGATTACCAAATGATTTATCTTGTTTAGCAATATTTCTCCATAAATCCCAGCTTTCACCATATCCATCTTTTAATTTAGATAAATCTGGAGCATGAGTTTGATCACCATAACAACTAGAATCAGTACAACAACCATTAGTAATAAATACTAAATCATCTTCTACTAAATCTAATTGGCATTCTTTACCATCTTTTACATAAACTATTGCTTTAGCAACTTTTTTATCTTTAGTTATATCAAATAATACGTTTTTAACATCAATACCAAATTCAATTTGAACACCATGGCTTTCAAGATATTTTACTAAAGGTAAAATCATTGATTCATATTGATTATATTTAGTAAATCTAAGAGCACTAAAATCTGGTAAACCATCGATATGATGGACATATCTTCGTAAATATCTCTTCATTTCTAATGCGCTTGACCATCTTTGGAAAGCAAACATTGTTTGCCAATATAACCAGAAATTAGATTTCCAGAAATGATCATCAAATAAATCACTAATCTTTTTATCTTCTAATTCTTTTTCTGGAATCATAAATAATTTTAATAATTCTTTTTTAGCTTCTTTGTCTAAAGTAAATTTATCACCAGTTCCAGCATTTTGACCTCTATTAATTGTAGCTCTACATAATGAATAGTTAGGATCTTCTTTATTTAAATAATAATATTCATCAAGAACAGATTGACCTTCATGTTCTATAGATGGAACATCTCTATATAGGTCCCACATACATTCAAAGTGGTTATCCATTTCACGACCACCTCTCATATAGAAACCTTTAGTTACATCTTTTCTTCCATCACAACTACCACCAGCAAGATCAATCTTTTCAAATAAATGGATATGACTTCCTTTCATTTGACCATCTCTAACTAAATAGAAAGCTGCACTTAAACCAGCTAATCCTGTGCCTATAATATAAGCATTCTTTTTATCTACACCCTCTGGTTTGATAGGTTTTACAAATGCTTCATAAGTTCCTGCACCATAATACATAAATTCTGTCCTCCTTAATTTGAACAACTCTAGTTTATTCACTAATCAAGACTATTTCTTTAGACAATTTAGGCAAAATGTCAAAAATTTAGACAAAATATATAAATTGTCTAAAAATTTTTAATCTTTTTGGTATAAGTCATTAAATATGTCTATATATAATTAAATTAATATTTAATGAATCTATAGTTTAATGATATATTCAATTTTAGTTACTTCAATAATTACCTATTTTTATTTTATATTTAAAAAAATATATGGTAAAAAACTCATTACTTTTATATAAAACCCTGCAGAACCCCTGTGAACCCCAAAATTTTTACTTATATTCAAACAGCAAATGTTTGTTTTCTAAATTCTACAGGACTCATATTATTAAGTCCAGTTTTAATTCGAACGTTATTATAGAAATAAATATAATCACTAATTTTTAACAT
>JALEXS010000075.1 GCA_022780025.1 Mollicutes bacterium
TAATAACAGTCTAGCTGTAAAGATTTTTGCAGGGTCACTAAATGCCCTAATGATTAATATAAACATTCCTTCATTACTATTATACTATAATATTAGAAATAAAAAACTAAGAGATTAACTCCTAGTTTTATTATACGAAAATGGCTTTAGAAATATATAATACCAAAGTATTTAATCCAGGAAGTCTTACTAGACCTCGTGATTCTAGTAAAGGTTCTTATTTAATTTTATTTATTGATAAAAACAATCGAATTACTTATGAATTTAAAGAATTAAAATAAGGATTTAAAGACTCTATAAGAACTTGCAAAGCTAAGCATTAAATTATAGCCACCACATAGTCCATCAATATCAATCATTTCACCAATAAAATAAATGTTAGGTTCAATTTTACTTTCTAATGTATCTTTTAAATTTGAAATTGATACACCACCTATACTAACTTGTGAATCATCAAAATCATAATTTTCTTTATAAGTGAAGACCATATTTTTACAATAATGAGCAATATTTTTAACATCTCTATTATCAAATTTATATAAGTTTTTTGCGCCACTATTTTTTCTAATAAAGTCAGCCATCTTTATTGTAAAAACCCCTTCTAGAAACGAAAACCCTGCTAAACCGTTATATTTTTTAAATTTTTCTTCAAGTTCTTCTTCAGAAATATCGTTAAATAAATCAATGAAAATTAGATTTTTCTTACCAGGTTTTACTCTTTGAATTATAGATGAAGCATTCATTATACAGATTCCACTTAAACCATCTTTTTTAATTAATACTTCACCATTTTCTTCGTAAATGATTTTCTTATCTTTAATTAATTTAATATTTCCTTTAAGTCTTTCGTTTTCAATTCCTTTAGTGTTTTCTATAACTCGAATTGGAGTTAATCCAGGTTTTAATTCATTAATAATATAATTATGCTCTTTTAATAATTTAAAAATTCTTCCATCACTTCCTAAGCTACTTTTACTTTTTCCACCACAAGCAAATATAAATTTATCAAATACGTATAATTTATTTTTAATAACTACATTTATATTATTCTTATTAATAACGTAACTATCTAAATTAACATCATTAATTAATTTAACTTTATATTCTTTCAATAATTTATTTAAATAAGCGACAACTTGAGAAGAACTTAATGAATATGGGTAAACTAGTGTATCGTTCAAAATACGCGTTTCTAGGCCTATAGAATCAAAGAATTCTCTTTGCTTATAAATATCGAAGTCTTTATATAAATTAAGTGCAAACTCGCTATTAAACGATTTATCGTCGACTTTAGTATTACCTAAATTACATCTTCCATTTCCTGTTGCTAATAATTTCTTATTAGTTTTGTCATTATGATCAAAAATAGTAACTTCTATAGAAGGATCCTTCTTTTTAATCATTATAGCTAATATAACTCCGCTAGCGCCTTGACCTAATATTCCTACTCTCATATTTTATAAACCTCTTTGTTATATTATAAAAGAAATTAAACAAATAAAAAAGAAAGTAGTTTTCACTACTTTCTCTTATTGAATTTAATTGTTTTATTAAATGTTTATAATTATTTAATAATTTCGCTAACTGTACCAGCACCAACAGTTCTACCACCTTCACGGATTGAGAATTTAGTACCTTTTTCAATTGCGACTGGGTGAATTAATTCAACAGTAAATGTAACGTTATCACCTGGCATAACCATTTCAACATCAGCTGGAAGAGTAATAGTTCCAGTAATATCAGTTGTATGGAAATAGAATTGTGGTCTATAGTTTGTTAAGAAAGCAGTATGTCTTCCACCTTCTTCTTTAGTTAAAACGTAGACATTACATGTGAATTTAGTATGTGGAGTAACACTTCCTGGTTTAGCAAGAACTTGTCCTCTAACTACTTGATCTCTATTGACACCTCTTAATAAGACACCAACGTTATCGCCAGCTTCTGCGAAGTCAAGTAATTTACGGAACATTTCGATACCAGTAACAACACTCTTAATTGTAGGTCTAATACCAACAATTTCAACTTCATCGTTAAGTTTTAATGTACCTCTTTCAACTCTACCAGTAACAACTGTACCACGGCCGGTAATAGTTAAAACGTCTTCAACTGGTAATAAGAATGGTTTATCATTATCACGAACTGGATCTGGAATATATGTATCAACAGCATCCATTAAATCCATAATCTTTTGTTCGGCTTCTGGATCGCCATCAAGAGCTTTACGTGCACTGCCTCTAATAACAGGTACTTCATCTCCTGGGAAGCCATATTTATTTAATAAATCTCTGACATCCATTTCAACTAAGTCGATTAATTCTGGATCATCAACTAAGTCACATTTGTTTAAGAAAACAACAATGTAAGGAACACCAACTTGTCTAGCAAGTAAGATGTGTTCACGTGTTTGTGGCATAACACCATCAGTAGCAGCAACAACAAGGATAGCACCATCCATTTGTGCAGCACCAGTAATCATATTTTTAACGTAGTCAGCGTGCCCAGGGCAATCAACGTGTGCATAGTGTCTTTTTGCAGTTGAATATTCGATGTGAGCAGTATTAATTGTAATACCTCTTGCCTTTTCTTCTGGTGCAGCATCGATTTGATCATAATCCTTAACAGCAGCAAGTCCTTTTTTTGCTAAAACGTGAGTAATAGCAGCAGTTAATGTAGTTTTACCATGGTCAACGTGTCCGATGGTACCAATATTCATATGGACTTTACTTCTATCAAACTTCTCTTTTGCCATATTTTTTTCCTCCTAATTAATATGCATCTCGCATTAATAAATATTTTATAGCAACATTTGTTGTTAATCAATAATTATTGATAATTATCGATTAGATATTCCTGATTTTTTAACAATTTCTTCTTGAATGAACTTTGGAGTTTCTCCGAAGTGATCAAATTCCATAGAGTAGTTACCTCTACCTTGTGTAAAGCTACGTAAATCTGTAACGTAACCAAACATTTCAGCAAGTGGTACTTCTGCTTCGATAATCTTAGCATTTCCTCTTTGGCTTTCACCTGTCATTTGACCTCTACGACGTGAAATATCACCAATAGTATCACCATAGTATTGTTCAGGAACTGTAACTTCAACCTTCATAATAGGTTCTAAGATTACAGGATCACATTTTTTAGCAGCTTCTTTAAGTGCCATACTTGCAGCAATCTTATAAGCAGCTTCACTAGAGTCGACATCATGGTAAGAACCATCAAATAATGTAGCTTTAATATCGATTGCAGGATAGCCAGCGATTAAGCCTTTTTCCATTGCATCAACTAAGCCATCATTTGTAGGTTTGATATATTCTTTTGGAATACTACCACCGACAATAGCATTGACGAATTCAAATCCTTTTCCTGGATTTGGTTCAAATTTAATCCAAACGTGTCCGTATTGACCTCTACCACCGGATTGTCTAATATATTTACCTTCACAATCTGCTGGTCTTCTAATAGTTTCACGATATCCAACTTGAGGTTTTCCAACATTAACTTGAACGTTGAATTCTCTCTTTAATCTATCAACAATAATGTCAAGGTGAAGTTCACCAACACCTGCAATAATTGTTTGACCAGTTTCTGGATTTGTATGAACTTTAAATGTAGGATCTTCTTCAGCAAGTTTAGATAAAGCTAAAGACATCTTTTCTTGATCAGCTTTAGTTTTTGGTTCAACAGCTTCTTCAATAACTGGTTCTGGGAATTCCATTTTTTCAAGGATAACATCAATGTTTTCATCACATAATGTTTCACCTGTTGTAGTATTCTTTAAACCAATAACAGCACCAATATCACCAGCATGTAATTCATCAACTTCTTGTCTATGATTACTATGCATTAAAACTAAACGTGCAATTCTTTCTTTTTGACCTTTGTTGCTATTTAAAACATAGCTTCCACTCTTTAATGTACCGCTATAAATTCTAACATAAGCAAGTCTTCCAATAAATGGGTCAGTAGCAATCTTAAATGCTAAGGCAACAAGTGGTTTACTATCATCTGGTTCGCAAAGATATTCTTTACCATCAGGAGTTTCGCCTTTAGCGTGTGGAATTTCAATTGGTGAAGGTAAGTAATCAACAACACCATCAAGAAGTGGTTGAATACCTTTATTTTTATAAGCACTACCACAGAAGACAGGGTGGAATTCACCTGTTAAAGTAGCTTTACGTATAACATTTTTGATTTCATCAATTGAAGGTTCTTGACCATCAAGAACTTTCATCATTAAGTCATCGTCGAATCCAGCAAGAGTTTCAATTAATTCTTCTCTTAAAGCTTTACATTTTTCGAGGTATTCACCAGGAATTTCAATAACTTTTGGATCTTCGTGTTCTTTACAACCAGTGTAGTCATAAGCCTTCATAGTAATAATATCAATAACACCGCTTAAAGTGTTAGAAATACCAATAGGATATTGAACAGCTTTAGCACATGCACCTAATTTCTCTTTTAAAGATGCAACACTCATATCATAATCAGCACCAATAGCGTCAAGTTTATTAACAAAGACGATACGTGGTACGCCATATTTTGAGCCTTGTCTCCAAACTGTTTCAGTTTGAGGTTCAACACCATTTTTACCATCAAGAACAGTAATAGCACCATCAAGAACTCTTAATGAACGTTCAAC
This sequence comes from Mollicutes bacterium, assembly GCA_022780025.1. Classification (GTDB taxonomy): domain Bacteria; phylum Bacillota_I; class Bacilli_A; order RFN20; family CAG-826; genus Onthovivens. Next base: position 4,643 of record JALEXS010000075.1, read on the forward strand.
TTCAACAGTAAAGTCGACGTGCCCAGGAGTGTCGATAATGTTAATTCTATTACCTTTCCAGAAACAAGTTGTAGCAGCACTAGTAATAGTGATACCTCTTTCTTGCTCTTGAGCCATCCAGTCCATAGTGGCTGCACCTTCGTGGGTTTCACCTATTTTATGAATTTTACCAGTATAGTAAAGGATTCTTTCGGTTGTTGTAGTCTTACCAGCATCGATGTGAGCCATGATACCGATATTTCTAGTATGCTCTAAATCATACTCTCTTTTAGCCATAAAGTTCTCCTTAAATTACCATTTATAATGTGCATAAGCTTTATTAGCTTCAGCCATCTTGTGTGTATCTTCTCTTTTCTTAACAGCAGCACCAGTTCCGTTAGCAGCATCAATAATTTCGTTAGCAAGTCTTTCTTCCATTGATTTTTCTTTTCTTAAACGAGCATAATTGACAAGCCATCTTAAACCTAAAGTAACTTTTCTTTCTGGAGAAACTTCAGTTGGAACTTGATAGTTAGCTGCACCAATTCTTTTAGCCTTTAATTCAACTTCAGGCATAATATTGTTGATTGCAGTTGCGAAAACATCCATTGCTGGTTTTTCTGTTTTTGCTTCAATAATTTTGAAAGCGTTATATAAAATTGTTTGAGCAGTGCCTTTTTTACCATCAATCATAATTTTATTAATTAAACGAGTAACTAATTTTGAATTATAAATTGGATCTGGTAAAACATCACGCTTACTTACATTACCCTTACGTGGCATAATCTACCTCCTAATCCTTCTTTTCTTTTGGTTTTTTAGTACCATATAAAGATCTACCTTGTCTACGTGATTCAATACCTGCGCAGTCAAGAGTTCCTCTAATAATATGATATCTAACACCTGGGAGGTCTTTAACCCTTCCTCCACGAATCATAACGGTGGAGTGTTCTTGTAAGTTATGTCCTTCTCCTCCGATATAAGCAGTAACTTCGTAGCCGTTACTGAGCTTAACTCTAGCGTATTTTCTTAAAGCTGAGTTTGGTTTTTTAGGGGTCATAGTTCCAACACGGGTACAAACTCCTCTTTTTTGAGCACTATTTTGATTTGTTTCTTTTTTAGCTAAAGAATTGTATCTTTTTAATAATGCTGGAGCTTTTGACTTAAATGTTGGGGACTTTCTTCCCTGTCTAACTAATTGATTAATAGTTGGCATTTTCTTCTCCTTATTTACACAATACCTGGTGTGTCATTACATCTACTAAAAAATAATATTTTTAGTCAACGTTAGAATTATAATAAATTGGTTATATCAATGTCAACATTATTTTAAATATTGTTTGCGTTTCATATTTGTAGGTCGATAAAAAAATAAAAGAACCCTATAATTAAATTTGCATATATAAAAAGAGGGTTCTATATGAATATATTAGCAAATTTTAACGATAGTTTAACCGAATATTTTGAAAAAGTTGATA
>JALEXS010000001.1 GCA_022780025.1 Mollicutes bacterium
TGCTCTATCATATTTATCCATGTTGCAATATCTCTTTAAGTCATTAATAGATTTTAATACGTGCCATTTATCAGGTATATACTTAGCTTTACAAACATATATTTTATTTTTAAAGCTTCTAATATATTGTGCTAAATCACCAGACAGATAGATTTCAGAAGATTCAGTTACATGGTATATATTCTTTAAACAGTAATTAATTTCATCAACAAAGTCTTTCATATTAAATGTGCCATATATTATTTTATTAACCAGTTTATTTCTTGGCTTTTCTTCGGTACCAATGTTTAATTTATCAGTAAACATACAACACGTATAAAGCGGTATTTTATTAGAAAACCCTCTAATTCTTAGGTATTTTTCATCAATTTGAAGATGGACATTAACTGTAAATTCTCTTATTTTAGTTTGCTTTTCATCCAAATATATTTGTGTATTTTTGATTGCACGATATATTGTCGATTTAGAAATTACATGATTTGGAACAATTGTTTTTCCTATTTTTCTATAAGATTCATCATTTATTTTGTCTATTATTTTTAGAATTAATTCATCAGATAGTTTTTTATATTTGCTAATTTTTAACTTCAGATCTAAAAGATAATAATACTTTTTGATGGATTCATCATAGTAATATCTTCTCTTAAAAGTTATGTAGCCTTTTGTCGTTAATATTGATCTAGGCGATATTTTAATCGATTTTAAATATCTAGGTTTATTTTTAAATAGCTCATCATCAAGTGTTTTTAATAGCTCAGCATAACTAGAAATTGCTAATTTATCAACTTTTTCAAAATATTCAGTAAAACTATCGTTAAAATTTGCTAATATATTCATAAGGAACCCTCTTTTTATATGTGCAAATTTAATTATAGGGTTCTTTTATTTTTTTATCGACCTACAAATATGAAACGCAAACGAAATTTATGAAAGCCTTTACATTATAGATTATTAGCCATATAATATTAAATGCTTCAGGGCGAGGTGTAATTCCTCACTGGTGGTTATACTCCACGAATCGATATTTCGATACGAACTAGTGAAATTCTAGTAGCAACAGTAAAGTCTGGATGAAAGAAGTATGTATTTATTTAGGCCTGAAGTGAAAGGTCTTTTTTTATGAAAAAGTATTTATCACTTAAAAACATTTGTGCTATTGCTATTTTTGGAGCTTTAGCTGCTATCTTGTACTGTGTACCTGGGTTACAATTTAATTTACCATTTGTTGCGCCAGGATTTATGAGTATTCACCTTGATGATATTCCTTCCTTAGTCGCAGGATTAAGTTATGGACCATTTGTTGGGTGTTCAGTAATTGTATTAAAAACTTTAATAAAATTACCAATGACTTCAACATTTTGTGCAGGAGAAATTGGTGATTTAATGTATTCATTAGCATTAATCTTACCTGCAAGTATTATTTATAATAAAAATAGAACATTTAAAAATGCAGTAATTGGTTTATCAATTGGTTTTGTATTAAACATGATATTCTCAACAATTATTAATTTATACACAATATTCCCTTTATATATGAAAGTTTATCATATGCCTGAAGGTTCAATTGCTGGGGCATTTAAAGCTATTTTTAATGTAAATATTAAAAGTGATTTAGATCCTATTATATCTATATTATTAATACCATTTAATTTAATAAAAAATGTAATTGTAATTGCAGCCACATTAATGATTTATAAGCCATTACAATTCTTAATTAATAAAAATAAGTAAAAATAAAAAGCCTGATATCAGGCTTTTTATTATTTTAAGAAAAGTTAATTATTCGCTGATTGCTCCAGCTGGGCATGAACCAATTGCTTCTTCAGCACTAGCTTCATCGATTTCACCGATGACTGTAGCTTTACCTTCATCGTCGAAAGCAAATGTATCAGGATATGAACCGACACAGAGACCACAACCAACGCAAGTTTCACTATCAATATGTAACTTCATTTTTCTATTCCTCCATTAAAATTATTATAACTAAAAGTCAGTTTTTTGTAAATGTTTAACGCAAGTATGGTAAAATAAAAACATGACTAAAAATAATACAACTAGACAAGAAAAATTCGAAGATTATAGAAATTCGATTAATAAGAGTGATAATGAAAAAAATAATCAAATTCATAAGGAAGAAAAAAAGGCTAAACTTAATGATTTGATTATCTTTTTTAAGAAAAAAGAGAAAAGAAAATTAATTATTTATTATTCTATCTTGGCTTTATGTATTATTATTGGTATTATTTTACTTGTTTATTTTGGTGTTAATTATTTATGAAGACTTTTGCTATTGCTATTGATGGACCTAGCGCTAGTGGAAAATCCACAGTTGCTAAAATTGTTGCTGAGAAATTAAATTTCTTATATGTAGATACTGGTGCAATGTATCGAGCTTTTACTTATGCATGCATTATTAATAATATTGATCCTAAAAATGAAACTGAAGCTATTAAATTAATTGGTAAAATAAATATTAGTTTTAATAAAGAAAATCATATTACATTAAATAATATTGATGTTTCTAAAGAAATTAGAATGAATGATGTAGCTGATAATGTTAGCTATATTGCAAGTTATAAAGATATTCGTATTGAACTTGTTAGACTTCAAAGAGGAATTGCTAATGACCGTAATGTTGTAATGGATGGTAGAGATATTGGAAGTCATGTTTTACCTAACGCTGATGTTAAGATATTTCAAATTGCTGAAGCTAATGAAAGAGCAAGACGTCGTTATAAAGAAAATTTAGAAAAAGGTATTAATTCTTCATTTGATAGTATTTTAGAGAATGTTAAAAAAAGAGATTATATTGATTCACATAGAGAATTTTCACCTTTAGTAGCTGCTAAAGATTGTATAACTATAGATACTACATATATGTCTATAGAAGATGTGGTTAATGAAATATTAAAAATTTGTAAAAGTAAAGGAATAGAATAATGAAAGTTGGTACAGTTGCTATTGTTGGTAGTCCTTCAGTAGGTAAATCAACAATATTTAATAGAATTATAGGTGAAAAGAAGTCTATTATCGAAGAAACTAGAGGTGTTACTCGTGATAGAATTTATGCTAGTAGTAGTTGGTTAACTAGATCTTTTAGATTAATTGATACAGGTGGTATTGAAGTTGAAGATCGTCCTTTTCAACAACTTATTAGAATGCAAGCTGAAATAGCTATTGAAGAAGCAGATGTTATTTTATTTGTTACTGATGGTCAAATTGGTTTAACAGATGATGATAAATTAGTTGCTTCTATTTTACATAAATCTAAAAAACCTGTTGTTTTAGCTGTTAATAAAATTGATAATAATGATTCTAAAAATAATATTTATGAATTTTATTCTTTAGGTTTAGGTGATCCTATTCCAGTAAGTGGTGCTCATGGTATTGGTATTGGTGATATTTTAGATGATATTATTAAAAAGTTACCTGATTGTGAAGTTGATAAAGAAGATAATTCTATTAAATTTTCAGTTATTGGTAGACCAAATGTAGGAAAATCTAGTTTAGTTAATTCTATTTTAAAAGAAAATAGAGTTATTGTTTCTAATATTGAAGGAACAACTAGAGACGCAATTGATACTACATTTATTCATGATGATAAAGAATATACAATTATTGATACTGCTGGATTAAAAAAGCGTGGAAAAATATATGAATCCATCGATAAATATGCTGCTTTAAGATCTTTAAAAGCAATTGATGAAAGTGATGTATGTTTATTAATTATTGATGCTATAAAAGGTATTACTGAACAAGATAAGCATGTTGTTGGATATGCTGTTGAATGTAAAAAAGCTATTATTATAATAGTTAATAAGTGGGATGCTATTGAAAAAGATAATAATACTATGAATGAATTTAGTAAAAAAATTCGTAAAGAATTTAAATTCTTAGATTACGCTCCTATTTTATATATAAGTGCTTTAAGTGGACAAAGAGTTAAAGATGTCCTTCCTTTAATTGATAAAGTTTATGATAGTTATACTTTTGAAATTAAGACAAGTTTATTAAATGAAATTATTCAAGAAGCTCAAATGATGAATGAAACACCTGATTTTAATGGTGGACGTTGTAAAGTATATTATACTCAACAAGTAGGTAGTAAACCTATGACAATTGCATTATTTTGTAATGAACCTAGTTGGATGCATTTCTCATATTTAAGATATTTAGAAAATAGAATTAGAGAATCTTTTGAACTTATTGGATCACCTATTAACCTTGTTTGTAGAAGGAAAAAATAAGAATGAAAATTGGCGTTTTTGGTGGTGGTGAGTTTGGATTAGCTCTTAGCGATATCCTTGCTAATAACAATCAAAAAGTCCTTGTTTTTGATAGAAACCCTCTAAAAGTCGACTATATTAATAAAAATCATACAATTCATAGATTTGAAAATTATCAAATTAATCATAATATTAAAGTAACAAATAATTTAAATGAAGTAGTTAAAGATAGTGACTATATAATTTTAGCAACTCCTAGTAATTCAATAAAATTAATCTTAAAAGAGATTCTACCTTTAATAAATAAAGATGTAATTATTATAAATGCTGCTAAAGGATTTGATTTAGATTATAAAATGACTTTAATTGAAGTTATTGAAAATATGACTATTAATAATAAATATATTAAAGGAATAGGATCTATTTTAGGTCCAGGTTTTGCTATTGAAATAATTAAGAAAAATTTAACTTGTGTATGTGCTGTTTCTAAAGATTTAAATGTTGCTAAAAAGATTCAAGAATTATTTTCTAATAATTATTTTAGAGTTTATTCGTTAATAGATACTATTGGAGCTCAAATAGGAACTTCATTAAAAAATGCTATTGCTATAGCTAGTGGGGTAATTATGGGTTTAGGTTATGGAGAAAATAGTAAAGCTTCTTTAATAACTAGAGGATTAGCTGAAATTACTCGATTTGGTCTATATTTTAAAGCTGAAGAAAAAACTTTCTTAGGTTTAACAGGTTTAGGAGATTTAGTTTTAACTTGTAATAGTAATGAATCAAGAAACTTTCAAGCAGGTTATATGATTGGAATTCATGATGATGTAAATTATTTTTTTGAACATAATAATGTAACAGTTGAAGGTATAAATACTATTAAAGTAGTTCATGAAATTGCAGCTAATAATAATATAGAAATGCCAATAATTAATGGACTTTATAAATCATTATTTGAAAAAGTAAAACCATCTACAATAATAAATATGTTAATGGAAAGACCTCTAAAAGAAGAGAAACACTAGATAGTACTCGATAATTTTCTATTGTAAAATATTTTTCTTTATGTTAATGTTAAAATTAATAAAGGGGGTTACTCATATGAACAAAACTGATTTAGTTGTAGCTGTTGCTGAAGAAGTAGGTCTTACAAAGAAAGAAACTGAAAAAGCAATCGACGTTTTCTTAGATAGAATTAAAGCTGAATTAGAAAACGATGGAACTGTCAAATTGTCCGGATTTGGTGTTTTCAGTATTAAAGTAAGAAAAGAAAGAATTGGTACAAGCCCTGTTGATGGTAATAAAATTACTATTCCACAAACAAGAACAGTAGGTTTTAAACCAAGTAGAAATTTAAAAGAAACAATTAAATAATATTTTTATATTTCTATGACCTATAAAAAGATATTAGTTAGCTAATATCTTTTTTTTATATAAATTGGTATAATTCTATATATGGATAAGACTTTCGATTATTTTAAAAATATATTTAATAAAAATGGCTTTAGACTATATATGATTGGTAGTACAAGTCGTGATTATTTATTAAATAATAAGATAAAAGATTATGATTTTGTAACTGATGCTAAACCTGCTGATACTTTAAAATTTCTAGAATTAAAAGATAGTTTTGCTAAATATGGAGTATTGAATACAAAATATGATGGAATTAATGTCGATATAGTTACTTTAAGAGAAGAACTTGATTATAAAGACCATCGTCATCCTAATGAAATTAAGTTTATTAATGATATTAATATAGATTATAAAAGAAGAGATTTTACAATAAACGCAATTTATATTGATGAAAATTATAAAATCATCGATCCAACTGGCTTTGGAGTAAATGATTTAAATAATAGAATCCTTAGATTTATAGGAGATCCATTAACTAGAATTAAAGAAGATCCATTAAGAATTTTGAGAGCATATCGATTTATAGAAGAGTATAATCTTAATGTTGATGAAAATACTTTATCAATATTAAAAAATAATGAAGAATTATTAAAAAAGATAAATCCAAATAAAATTAAAGAAGAAGAACGAAAAAGAAGAGGTTTGAAAATATGAAATTTGAAAATTCTAGCGCACTAAATATCATTTATCTATTATTAGATTTTTATAAAACATTAGGATTAAAAGAAAGAGAAGTTATGGTTATTTTGATGATTAATCAATTACTTACTCAAGGAAATGATTTTATAACTAGTGATGTTTTATCTTTAAAAATGAATTTAACAATGAATGAAATTGATGAATCTTTATCAATTTTATTTACTAAAAAATATATTGAATTTGAAGAACATAATAATACTTTAACTACATCTATTGAACCTATTAAAAAGATTCTAATTAAATTATTTGAAAAAAGTATTTTTTCTGATGAAGAATATCAACAAAATGAAGAACTCGAAGCTAAAAGAGAATTAATATTTAATAGAATCCAAGAGACTTTTAATAGATCTTTATCACCAATTGAAATAAATAAAGTAGATAAGTGGATTATGGATAATGTACCTGTTGATGTAATTTTAGATAGTTTAAAAGATTCTGTAAGAGCTAATAAATTTTCTATCACATATATGGACAAAATTATTATCAATAAAATGAAAGAAGAAGATTTAGATGGAAATAGAATTAAAAGCTAAATTAATTGAAGAATATTTAGATGAAATATTGCCTAACGCTAGTTGTGAATTAAATTATACAACTGATTATTCTTTTTTAATTGCAGTTATGCTTAGTGCTCAAACTACAGACAAAAAAGTAAATAATGTCACTAAAATTTTGTTTGATAAGTATAAATCTTTAGATGAATTAGCTAACGCAAAATATGAAGATATTTATAATATTGTTAAACCTTTAGGATTAGCAAAAAATAAAGCTAATAATGTTATTCAAATTGCTTCTATATTAATAGAAAAATATAATAGTGCAGTTCCAGTTAATAAAATTGACTTAATGTCTTTACCAGGAGTAGGTAATAAAACTGCAAATGTAGTTCATTGTGAACTTTTTAAAATTCCTGAATTTCCAGTTGATACTCACGTTGAAAGAATCGCAAAAAGATTAGGGTTAGTTAATGAAAGTGCTAGTGTTAAACAAGTTGAAGAAGAATTAAAACATATATTTAAAAAAGAACATTGGATTAAATTACATCATCAATTTATTCATTTTGGTAGATATTATTGTAAAGCAATTTCGCCTAAATGTGATAATTGTAAATTCGCCTCTTTTTGTAAAAAAGCCTTTAAAAGTTGAATATTTTTTCAATATTTTGTAAATAATCAACTAAAATATTTGTAGTTTTATTGATAGGGAAACCTATCTTTTTTATTAATTCTAACTTTATACTTTTAGCATTTTTATTTTCTATTAGATTAATTATATCGATAGCTTTTACTAAATAAATTTCATCAATTGAACTAAAATAAATTAAAAAGAAAGCAATGCCATTATTATTAATTACATTATTTAAATGAACTAATTGATGATCTTTAATATTGTTTAAAGGGAAAGAGGTTTTACTTTTAGTAGATTTAGCTTCAAAATCAATATGGTGACCTTTATAAACTCCGTTATAATCTGTAGTTGATTGCTTTTCAAAAACAGCTTTTGATATAAAACTATTATCTTTAGACATTGATATTATTTTTATAGGAGTAGGTCTTTTATATATTAGAGCAATATTATTCTTTAAATAATATTCATTTGAATCATTTATCATTGATTCAAATGATAAACCACGATTTTTATAATTATTTATATTTTCTTTATCATTAATTTTTGAATTTAAAAAAGGATAATTCATTATTTAAGATATTCCTTAATAAATTCATTATATTCTTCTTTACTACAACTTCCTGTTAAATTAATTTTTTGAATTACTTTAATTATTGGCCAAGGTAAATGACCATTTGAATCTAATAACTTTTTATATTCTTCTTGAACAACACGAGGGCTAGTTGTAAATGAATCATATAAAAGTGCTAAGTTATAAGCATCAAAACTAGGGTCATGTTCTTCACCATCAAAAGTAACATTAAAGATACTTAAAGAATCCTTTAATGATAAGAATGAACCTTTTGAATTTCTCATATATCTAGCAAAAAAGCTTGCCAAATCCCAATGATTTTTAAAAATATTGAGAATTAACTCATCTTGCATCATATCATTTAAATCGCTAGTAACTTTTAATAAACGTAAGTCAAAATTACCATAAGTAGCAAAAACTTTATTTGAAAAATCAGATTTTAAAAACCTTTTAAATTTCTCTATACCTTCTTTAAAACTAACGCCTTGTTCCTTTAATAATTCATCAGTAATACCTGTTAAATTAGTAACAACATAACCGACTGGTCCTTGAGATTTTATATAAACTTTAAAACGAGGAGAAATGCTTTTAATTCTATTTTTATTATCAAGTTTAGCACTAACAGCACCAATAGCGATTATTTCTTGAGATTCTTGAGTACCTTCTAAATCAAGGAATATAATTTCTTTTCTATCTTTTAATACGTTATTAATTTCTTTCATATACGTTTATTATAATATTGACTATTAACTTATCAAACAACAAATATTATTATTTGTTTTCATTTTTTATATCGAGCATATTGATAGCTCTTTTAAGAACTCTTTCAGCACGATTATGTTCAACTAAACTTAAAGAAGACTTAAGTTTTTCTTCAGCTTCAATTTGAGCTTGCTTAGCTAAAACGACATCAATTTCATCAGATGCAAAAATATTACGTAATAAAAGTTTACACATATTTTCTTTTTCATAAAAATGGATTGCACCACCACCAACTGCATAAATTTCTTTATTACCATCACAAGTAATAGTTAATTTAGAAATAGTAACATTTGCTAAATATTCAGTGTGATTAGGTAATATATTTACTTCTCCAGTATCAGTAAAAACTTGGATGCTATCGACCAATTTATTAATATAAGTTTGCTTAGGAGTTAATATTTGTAATAAAAATTTTTTATCCATAATTATTTAATAGAAGAATCTAACTCCTTAGCCTTTTCTATAACTTCATCAAATGTACCAACATAAAGGAAAGCAGCTTCAGGTAAATCATCACCTTCACCATTTAATATTCTTTCAAAAGAAGAAATAGTATCTTCTAATTTAACATATTTTCCAGGAGTTCCTAAGAAAGGTTCAGCAACAAAGAAAGGTTGAGATAAGAAGTTTCTAATCTTTCTAGCACGATTAACAATTAATTTATCTTCATCACTTAATTCATCAATACCTAAAATAGCAATAATATCTTGTAAATCTTTATAACGTTCCAAGATAGATTGAATTTCTCTAGCAATCTTGTAATGTTTTTTACCAACAATATTAGGATCTAAAATATTACTAGAACTTGCTAAAGGATCAACTGCAGGATAAATACCTAATGCAGCTGTATTTCTATCAAGAACAGTTTTTGCATCTAAGTGAGCAAAAGTAGTAGCAGGAGCAGGATCAGTTAAATCATCAGCAGGAACATAAATTGCTTGAATTGATGTAATTGAACCATTTCTAGTAGAAGCAATTCTTTCTTGAAGTTGACCCATTTCAGTAGATAAAGTAGGTTGATATCCAACAGCACTAGGCATTCTACCTAATAAAGCACTAACTTCACTACCAGCTTGAGTAAATCTAAATATATTATCAATAAATAATAAAACATCTTGATGAGCTTCATCTCTAAACCATTCAGCCATAGTTAAAGCACTTAAAGGAGCATGCATTCTAACACCAGGAGATTCATTCATTTGACCAAAGACTAAAGCAGTATTTTTTAAAACTCCACTAGCTTGCATTTCTTTATATAAATCTTTACCTTCACGGCTTCTTTCACCAACACCACTAAAAATAGAAGTGCCTTGCTTTTGAGTAGCAATATTATGAATTAATTCTTGAATTAATGTAGTTTTACCAACACCAGCACCACCAAATAATCCAACTTTACCACCTTTTACATAAGGACAAAGTAAATCAAGGACTTTAATACCAGTTTCAAATATTTGAATAGAAGTAGGTTGATCAGCAAATGATGGAGGTTTATTATAAATAGATTTTAAATCATTAGGAGTAAATTCACCTAAATTATCAATAGGTTTACCTAAAACATTAAACATTCTCCCTAAAACATTAAAACCAACTGGAACTTTAATAGGAGCCTTAGTATTAATAACTTCAAGTCCTTTTTGAATTCCTTCAGTAGGACCCATAGCAATAGTACGAATTGTATTATTACCAATATCTTGTTGAACTTCTAAAATAAGTTCACTAACTTTACCCATATGAGTAACATTTACTTTTAAAGCAGTTCTAATTGAAGGCATTAAACCATCATCAAATTTAACATCAACAACAGGTCCTATTGCTTGAACAATATGACCAACAGTAGCTTCTTTTAAACGTGGATTTAATTTATATTCTTTAATCATAATTTGCCTCCTTTATATAAAGTCGATTGGATCATGAGTATTACTACCTGATACAATTTCAGTAATTTCATTTGTAATATTTTGTTGCCTAACTTTGTTATATAGTAATTTTAAATTTTCAATTAATTTATCTGCACTAGTTGAAGCATTTTCCATACTATTTTTACGACAAGTTTGTTCAGATAAAGCACTTTCTAAGAAATATCTATATAATAATGCATCTAAATAATGTGGAACTATTAAATCTAAAACAGTAGATGGACTTGGATCAAATAAAGGTTCGATATTATCGATATTATCAGATTGTAAAGGTTCTTTATCAAGTGGAAGAACTTTTTCAATCTTACAAGATGTTTCAAAACTATTTATATAAGCAGTATAAATAATATAAACATCTTTATAATTATTAGTTTTATATAAATTATCTAGATAATGTCTAAAATATTTAACATTACCAAAAGTTAATTCATCTAATAAATTGATGTAATCAGTATAAGCATGATTTACATCATTTTTATATTTTTTATAAGCTTTTTGTCCTATAAAAATAACATCACTATTTTTATCAATCTTTTGATCAATTAGCTTTGTTAAATTATAAAAATAAGAACCACTAAGTCCTAAAGTAGAGCTAACGACAATATATAAAGATTTATTAGAATTATTTTCTAATAAACATGTAGGAATATGTTTTATATCATCGAAATTAATGTATTTTAAAGAAATTAACATTGCCTTTTTCATTGATTCATAATAGGGGTCATTAGCTTCAAATTGAGATTTCATTTTGTTATAACGACTACTAGCAATCAATTTCATTGCATTTGTTATTTTTTTAATAGACATTACTGTCGTAATTCTTTTTTTAACATTTAACAAAGAATCAGCCATTTAGTTAATCCTCAGTTACTAATGCATCATTAATTTTTGCATCTTTAATATCTTTTAAAATAGATAAAACAGTCTTTTTATCTTCATCAGAGAAAGTCTTATTTATCGCAATATTTTTATAAATATCAATATTATGTGTCATTATGTAATTACTCAATAATTTTAAAATTGAGTGGACTTTTGCAGGGTTTATGTCGTCTAAAGAGCCGCTTTGAACAACAAAAATATCAATAATTTCTTGAGACATTGATAATGGCATATATTGTTTTTGCTTTAAAACTTCAAGTAAAACTGCACCATGAGTTAATATCTTTTGAGTAGCTTTATCAAGGTCACTACCAAATCTAGAGAAATCTAACATTTCATGGTAATTAGCTAATTCCATTCTTAAATTCTTAGATTCTTTTTTCATAATTTTAGTTTGAGCTGCACTACCAACACGGGAAACACTTAAACTAGAATCAATAGCAGGTCTTTGACCAGCATTAAACATATCAGTATTTAAGAAAAGTTGACCATCAGTAATAGAAATAATATTAGTAGGAATATAAGCACTAATATCTCCAGCTTGAGTTTCAACAATAGGTAAAGAAGTGATACTTCCTCCACCTAATTCATCAGTTAATCTACAAGATCTTTCAAGTAATCTTGAGTGCAAATAGAAAATATCACCTGGATAAGCTTCTCTACCAGGAGATCTTCTAAGTAAAAGAAGAAGAGTTCTATAAGCAACAGCATGTTTTGATAAATCATCATAAATGATTAAAACATTTTTACCTTGTCTCATCCAATATTCACCAATAGAAGTTGCAGCATAAGGAGCAAGATATAACATTGGTGATGATTGACTAGCATTAGCACTAACTACTACTGTATATTTTAAAGCATCAAATTGTTTTAATTTATTAACAATCTGTGTTAAACTCGAGTTTTTTTGTCCAATTGCACAATAAATACAAATAACATCTTTATTTTTTTGATTGATTATTGTATCAATAGCAATAGCAGTTTTACCAGTTTGACGATCACCGATAATTAATTCTCTTTGACCTTTTCCAATAGGAATCATAGCATCAATAACTTTAATACCGGTTTCTAAAGGTTCACAAACTGATTCTCTATCCATAATAGAAGGAGCTGGCATTTCTACAGGTCTTGATTCAGTAGCATTTATTTTACCCTTACCATCAATTGGTTGACCTAAAGCATTAACAACTCTTCCTAATAAACTATCTCCAACAGGTACACTAACAACTTCACCAGTTCTTTGGCATAAATCGCCTTCTTTAATAGAAATATCATCACCAAATAAAGCAACACCAATATTATTTTCTTCAATATTCATGACCATGCCATAACTTGGGCCTGGAAAAACAATTAATTCACCATACATTGCTTCATCAAGACCGTAAACCGTAGCAATACAATCTCCAACAGAAACAACTTGGCCAACACTAGCTGTATTAATGTGATTTTCTACTTTATTAATTTCATCTTTTATAATTTGAGAAAGAGAATTTAAATCTTTAATACTACTCATTTATTCCTCCTCCGTTTCATTATATTGTTTATTAATTCTAGTAATAAGATTTTGTTTAACATCTTCAAGTTTAGAATTAATTGAATATTCATAAACATAATCATTAATAACAACTCTAATTCCAGCAATTAAACTTTTTTCTTCTTTTTGAGTTAATTTAACTGTTTTATTAAGTCTATTTCTAAAAGCTTTTTCTAATTTTTTAATTTGGGATTCATCAAGTAAGAAAGGAGTATAAATAATCCCAGTAACTATATTATCTTTTTCATTTGCAAGAGATTCAAAATGGCTTGCAAAAAGATCAATATAAGAAATTAATTCTTTTTCTACGATTAAATTTAAAAAAGCAATCATATCAGCTTCAAGAGTTTTTCCAAATACTTGAGTTGTTACCTTAGCTTTTTCTTTATAATCAATAAAAGGAGAATTAAGTAGAGAAAAAAGATCTTTATCATTCTTTAATGTAAAGACGATAAATTTAAGGTCTTCTTTATAAGCAGAAACTAAATTATTAGTTAATGCACTTTCAAATAAACCTTCACTAATTTTATTTATGATAGTAATTTTATCCATAATAATTAATTCTTTTTCTCTTTTTCAAATTCTTTTAGAAAATCATCAACAAATTTATCATTATCTTCTTTTTTAACTTCACGACCAAGAATTTCTTTACTTGTTTCAATAGCAGCTTCGACAATTTCAGATTTAGCATCGCTAATCATTTTGCGTTTTTGATCTTCAATATCTTTAGTAGCTTGAGTTTTTTGCTTTTCAATAGATTCTGATAATTCATGTTGAAGAGTAGAAGCTTTATTTTCAGCAACTTTTTGAGCGTTAGCAATAATTTCTCCAGCCCTTTTTTGACTATCAATAATCATTTGATTTGATTTAATAGCGTTTTGTTCAGCAATAGTTTTATTTTCTTCACTATCTTTTATATTTTTTTCAATATAATCAGATCTTTGTTTTAATTTTTTCTTTAAAGGCTTATAAGCTAACCAAATGAATAAAGCTGCAACTAATATAAATAATGCAAGTTGCATTAAAGTAATATAAAGATTTGGTAACATATTAGCAATAGTAGTACCAATCTTTTCACTAAGTTGAGCTTCATCACATGAAGTTAGTGTTAAGCAAGATAAGCAAAGTGTGATTATACCTAAAACTTTTTTATTTTTAGACATCTCACAGGCCTCCTTATTTACCAACAACGAAAGCCATTAAGATAGCAACAACAAGAATATAAATAGCGACAGATTCAATTAAACCAACACCAATAATCATGGTGTTTCTAACATCACCAGCAGCACTTGGATTTCTACCAATTGCCTCCATAGCTTTAGAGACTGACCATCCTTCTCCTAATGCAGCAAGACCCATACCGATACATGCAATACCTAAACCAATAAAAGTTAAATCCATAAATAAATCTCCTTTCTTTTTATATTAATTAAGCATTTACTTTAGCTTTTAAATCTTTTTTATTAATTTTTTATTTTTCTTTTCTTCTTTATAAAGTTTTTTATTTTCAATAGCTTTTCTATAATCTTCAGGTGAAATATATTCAGTAGATATATTAATCATAGTTAAAATACAGAAGACTGCTAATTGAATTAAACCATCAAATATATCGAAATATAAATGAGCAATTGGAGCTAAAACAGGAGTAATTGCTAAACCTGCATAATTTCCTAAAGGTGGAATAATAGTTCCAATTCCAACATAAATTAAAGTAATAACACAATAACCTGCTAATGCATTACCAAATAAACGTAATGTAAGTGATAAAACATTAGACCACATCGTAACTAAATTGATTGGTAAGAAGACAGCAAAAGGTTCTGTATATCTTTTAAAATATGACCAATGTTTATATTTCATAGCTGTAAAATGAGTTAATCCAAATGTTACTAAAGCAAGTGATAATGGCATTGCTAAATTAGTAAATGGATTTGGTAAAGCTTCAAATGTAAATTTAGATGTTGGTTGTAATATATTAGGTAAACCAATCATACCAATTAAAAATCCAAAGAAAATATATAGACCACAATAAAGGATAAAACCTCCGTATCCCTTAAAAGCTGGACCCATAATTTGATCAACTTGTTTATCAGCAAAATTTGTAATAGCTTCAACTGCATTCATAAAACCTTTAGGTCTTTCTAAAGGATTATATTTTTTAATTTTAAAATGAACTACTAAAATTAAAATAATTATAATTAAAAATACTAATAAACTAGATAGAAATTCTGGTGGTAATTCATTCCAAGATAGCCATTTAATTACACGTTCAAAGTCCATACATAATTCCTTTCTACTTAAAAATAATTCCTAAAATATATCCTCCTGTAAGCATAATAGGAGATATAAAAATATAAAAAATATTTGGCTTTGAGACGTTTTTTGTTAAATATAAGAACAAAAACGTTAATCCAATTGCTAAAATTGCAATAGCAAATCGACCAAACAATGATACTATAGTTTTGATATTTGGCTTATTAGAAAAGTTCTTATAAAAGATCTTTAATAGAAAACAAACCAAAATCATAAAAACGTAATTTATGAAAAATAAAGATATAAATATATAATTACTTAAAGTAACTAATAAAGAAATTCCGATAATGAGGCCAATTAATAATATTCCTATTAATGTAATAATTAGAAATTTTAATTTTACCCTTTCATTATCAACTTCATTCTTCATACTTTATCATTTAATTCTTATTTTACCTAAATGTCAAGGTTTGAGAAGGCAAAATTTATAATGTTTCATTATTTATAATAATGAGTATCAATTTTAAATCTAAGATTGACATTGGATTTTGTAATAATTTCGCGAAAGATTGTACTATTTCGTTTTTAAATTTATAATTTTGTATTAAAATTACTTTAGAGGATTTGTTTATGAAAAATTTTATATTTATATCTCCACATTTTCCAGATAGTTATTGGAAATTCTGTTTAGCCTTAAAAAATAGAGGTTTTAATGTTTTAGGAATAGGAGATGCACCATATTTTGAAATACCAGATCAATGTAAATATGCATTAACTGAATATTATTGCTGCTCTAATATGGAAAATTACGAAAATGAAAGAAGAGCAGTTCAATATTTTAAAGAAAAGTATGGTGATATTGATTTCTTAGAATCTAATAATGAATTTTGGCTTGAAACAGATGCTAGACTTAGAGAAGAATTTAATATAAAATCTGGAGCAAATTTAGAAGAAGTTAAATATTTTAAACATAAATCATTACAAAAGAAGATATTTGAAAAAGCTGGAATTAAATCAGCTAGATACATCTTATTAACAACACTCGAAGCTCTTAAAGAGTTCGCTGATTTAGTTAATTATCCAATATTTGCTAAACCTGATAATGGTGTAGGAAGTCATGGCACATTTAAAATGAATAATTATGAAGATTTAGTTAATTTTTATAATAGTTGGGATAAAGTTACTCCTTATATAGTTGAAGAATTTATTCATGGACAAATTATTTCTTATGATGGCGTATCAAATGATTCTGGAGATGTATTATTTTCTACAAGTAATGTATTTCAAACAAGTATGCAAGATATTGTAAAAGATAATTTAGATGATATGTATTATTGTGTTCCTGAAATAGATAAAGATTTTGATGAACTTGGTAGAAAAATTATTAAAGCATTTAATTTAAAAACAAGATTCTTCCATATTGAATTCTTTAAATTATTAGAAGATCATCCTTATTTAGGTAAAAAAGGAACGATGGTACCTTTAGAAACTAATATGAGACCTGCTGGAGGTTATACTCCTGATTTAATAAATTATGCTAATAGTGTTTCTGTTTATGATATTTATGCAGATTCAGCTGCTTATAATGAAAATAGACAAGTTCCTGGTGATAAAAAATACTTTGCTATAGCATCTAGTAGAAGGTATAATACTCAATATTGTCATTCTAGTGAAGAAATAATCGAGAAGTACAAATTTAATATTACAATGAGTGGTGATTATCCTATAGCTTTAAGAGATGATTTGGGAGATTATTATTTCTTTGGTCGTTTTGATACTTTATTAGAAGCAATTGAATTTGATAAATTTGTGAGAGGAAAAGTAAATGAATAATGAAAAAAATAAAGATGGAATATTTGCTAATTTTAGAAAAAAGCCTTTAAAACCTAACTCTTTTTTCGCAATTTGTGAAATTGAAAAGGGTAGTAAAAATAAATATGAATTTGATTTAGAGACTGGTTTTTTAAAGCTTGATAGAATTTTATATACATCAACTCATTATCCACATAACTATGGTTTTATACCTTTAACTTTATCTGATGATGGTGATCCATTAGATGTTTTAATTATTTCTAGTGAACCAATTTTACCATTATCTATTATTGAATGTAGACCAATTGGTGTTTTAGAAATGCTTGATGGTGGTAAAAAAGATTATAAAATAATGGCTGTTTGTAAAAAAGATCCATTTTATAATCAATATAATGATATAAGTGAACTTCCTTCTCACGTAGCTGATGAAATTAAACACTTTTTCAAAGTTTATAAATCACTTGAAAATAAATCAACTGATATTGGAGAATTAGAAGGACACGAAAAAGCTGAGAAAGTCGTAGAAATGTCGATTGAAGCTTATGAAAAATCTATTTCTCAAGATTAATTTCTTTATTAATTCTTTCTAGTTTATGTGAGGCTATTTGATTATATATTAAATCGCCTCTTTTTTTATAAAGATATAAGCCCCAATAATAAAATAATATATCTAAAAATGAGATAAATGCTTTAACTCTTTTTCTTTTTGTTAAATTTAATTTAGAACCAAAATATTGTTTAAGGAAAAATTCAGATTGTTCCTCGTTTAAATCATTTTCACTTATAAAACTTGCTAAATCAAAATAAGGATTATTCATTCCACTATATTCCCAATCAATTAAAATAACGCCATTAGGCTTAAATAATAAATTATTTTGAACTAAATCATTGTGGCATAAAACAAGAGGATCTTTTTTAAATAATAGTTGAACATCTTTAACAACTTTTTTCTCATGTTTTGAATCAACATATTCTTCTTTAGATAATTCTTTTTTATAAACACCTAATTTATAAAACATTTGATAACCAAAATCGACTTTAATACCTGAATTGTGTAATTTCTTTAAAGTTTTAGCTACATAATTAATTTGTTCATTAGTAGGTGTATTTACATATTGCATTGCATTATGAACAAATTTAGATATTTTTAAACCAATATTTGTATTAATATAGACGATTTTATCGGATATATTTAATTTTTCGATAGCTTTATAACTTTTCTCTTCATTTATATAAGATATAGTTTCATCACGATTATCTTTAGGCAAACGTAAAACATACGCATCGTTTATTGAATAATTCTCGTTATTAAAACCAGAAGTTATTAATTCACAAGTGCGCACTTTCTTATTAGTATTTTCTTCAAATAAAATCTTAATACGTTGTCTCATGTGCTCTATTATGATACAACAAAAAAAGAAATTATGGTATCATTTTAAATATGATTAATGTAGTTTTATTTAGACCTGAAAAACCTTCTAACGTAGGTAATATTATGAGAACTGTCTCAGCAACAGATTCCTTCCTTATCATTATTGGTCCTTTAACGTTTGAATTTAATGATAAAAGCTTAAAAAGAGCAGGAATGGATTATTTAGAGAATTTAAATTATAAATATTATGATTCTCTTGATGAATTTTTAAAGGATTATGATCCTAATAAAATATTTTATGTAACTAGATATAGTAAAAATTTATATTCTTCATTTGATTATAGTAATGTTGTTGAAGATATTACTTTTATGTTTGGTAGAGAATCAACTGGGATTCCTCATGAATTATTAAGAAAACATATAAATCATACTATGAGAATTCCAATGGTTGCTAATGCTCGTAGTTTAAATTTATCTAATTCAGTTGCTTTAGTACTTTATGAAGCTCTTAGACAACGCAAATTTTATGGATTATCTACTAGAGAAGAAATAAAAGGAGAAGACTTCTTAGAAAAAGAAGATTAAAAACGTTTAGCGTTACTTATTAATTTATTAATATCATCTTTGATTTTATTTATATGATATGTCTCATATTTTAATAAATTTACTTTACCTAAAACTTGGGTTTTTTTGACATTTTTAATATTTGTATAATAAACATCTCCATCCTCTTTATTTGATAAAACTAAAGCAAGTTCTAAGGCAATTTCAATTTCTTTATCAGTAGGATTATTAGAATAAATTAAAATATGAGCACCGCTATAATCTTTTATATGAGCAAAATAACAATCCTTATTTGCTAAATGAAATGTTAATTCATTATTTTGTTTAGCATTTTTTCCAAAAGCAATTTTAGTATCATTTATAAAAAAATAGTAAGGTTTAGCAGCGTTTTTATTTAATTTAGGGGGTATTTTGACTCTTAATTTAATTATTTTTTTCTTATTTAATTCATCTATTAATTCTAAATAATCATCTTCATTATAAAATTTAAAGATAGATAAAATACCATCAATATAATCTAATTCTTGTTTACTTGAATTAATATAATTATCAAGAAGAGATAAAGAAGTTTTAGCTTTCTTATATAATTTATAATAATGTTGAGAATTTTCTATTGACGTTAAATCAGTCTTTAAAGGTATATCTAAATCATAATAATTAAAATGAGTATCACCTTTATGAATCTCATCTTGATTTAATAAAATATAATCACCATATTTTTTATATTTATATGCATCTATAGCATTAGCTTTTTCTATTTTTAATTTCTCTATCTTATTAAATATAGTCTTTCTTTTTCTTTTTAAACTAGAAATAACAGTCTGATATTTTTCTTTTAAATAATTAGTTTCTAATTGATCAATATAAGAATTAATATTATTAATATCTTTATCTTTAAATTCTTTATAAGTTTCTACTTTAATAGGATATTCATAAATTAATCCATTGATAATTGGTCTTTTAGTATCTAAACTACGATATCTAAAAGCTTCAATTACTTTATTAGATTCAATAATTATTAAATTAGAATTAGCTTTAAATAATTCAAATATTAATGTGAAATGATATTTATCATAAGTATCAGTAGTTTTTATAAAATCAAAAGAAACAATATTATCATCATTACATAACTTAACATCAATTAAATAAGAATTCATTAATCTATTTTTAAGTCTATTAAGAAAATTAGATTGTAAAGAAAAATTAAATTTTTGATTAATAACTTTTAGAAATGGTTCATTATTATTAATACTTAAAACTAAGCCGTATTCCTTATTTTTACTAAAATATAAGATATAGTCACTTTTAGATAATTCCATTATCTTATTAACAAAACTATTTAAGAATAAGCTTTTAATATTTTCAATATTTTCTAATAAGTAATCTTTAAAAATCATAATTATTATTATAAACTTTTAATGTTAAAAATTCTTTAAATATTTAGGAGATCTCTATGTATAAAATTGTTGATATGAAAAAGTTAGGTAGAAAAAGTGTCTTTGATTGGTTTAATTCATTTTCTGATCCTTGTTATTCTATAAATATTAAAGTAGATGTTACTAATGTTATTAAATTTTCTAAAGAAACTAATACATCATTCTTTATTAATTTTCTATATTTAGTTACTAGAGCTTTAGATACAGTTGATGAATTAAGAATGAGAATAGTTAATAATGAAATTAGATTATATGATTATATAAATCCAGGATTTACAGTATTACAAGATTCTGGTTTATTTGATAATGTAACTGCTCCTTATTATGATGATTATCATACATTTTATGAGAATACTCATAAAATGATAGAAGTAGTTAAACATAAAGGACCACGTAAAGATACATATAATGATTTAAAAACATATCAAGAATATTATATGACTTGTTTACCTTGGTTAGAATATGAATCAATGACTCATCCTATACCAGATAATGATAAAGAAAGTGCCTCAACACCTAGAATATGTTGGGGCAAATATTATTTAGATAATGATCGTTATTTATTATCTTTTAATTTAACAGTATCTCATGCTTTAGTAGATGGATACGCATCTAGTAAAGCATTAAATAAAGTAAAAGAATATTCTTTAAATCCAAGTATTATATTAAAGTAATTTATTTATTATTTTCATTATTATTAATAGTTTCTTTATTATCTAATTCTTCATCTTTAATAACATCTAAACTATTAATACCACTAGCAACTCCTAATCCATAGAATACTTCTTCATTATTTTCTTCTTTATAATTAGGTAAGATAATATTAAGTAAAATTGCTAATAAAGTAGATATAGCTAATGCACTAATTTCGACATTACCTATCATTATTTTATAAGCACTAATAGAAGTGATATCACCTGCTAAACTCATAGCAGATAATCCTAAACCAACTCCAAGAGTAATCGAAACTACTAATAAATTTTTAGTATTAGAGAAATCAACTTTAGAATCAATTAAACTTCTAAGTCCATTTCCAGCAATCATACCAAATAAGATAATAGAAGCTCCACCAACTACAGGTTGAGGAAGTGTTTCAAATAAATTACCAATTGGAGTAATTACACCCATTATAATTGCAATTACTGCAGCAAATGCTAAGTTTTTAGTATTAAAGTTTTTAGTAATTGCTAAAACAGCACTATTTTCACCATATGTAGTAATATCTGGTCCACCAATAATACCACTAATTGTAGTTGCTAATCCATCACCCAAAACAGTTCTATCTAAACCTGGATCTTTCATAAAATCTTTATTACAAATAGTAGAATTAGCACTAATATCTCCTAAATGTTCCATAAAAGTAACTAAAGCCATAGGAGCAGACATTATTAATCCACTAGTTAACATTGAACCATCAATATTACCTAAACCTTCTTTACCAAAATATCCCCAAATCTTACTTGCTTGTTGGAAGATAATTATTTTATCTACACCAAATAAACTACCATCTGTAAATTTATTAAAATCAATTAAAGGTGCACCAGGAATTCCTGGAATAGAAATTATTAATGAATAAATATAACCAACAATAAATCCTAATAAAACTGGAATAACTTTAAAAAACGATTTAGGTTTTGCAAACGAATTAACTAAAACGATAGTTAATAAAGTAACTAAAGCACTAGTCCAAACTTTCCAAGAACTAGCACCAAAACCAATATATTGATTAAATATATTGTTATAAAACATCTTAGGAATCATTGTTAATCCAATTAAAATAATAATTGGACCAGTAACTATTGGAGGTAATATTTTCTTAATTTTATCAACACCAGTTAATTTTACTAATAAAGCAAATAACATTGATAAAATACCAACAACAGCAACACAAATCATAACAACAGCAGCTCTTTGATTATAATCTGGAGATCCAATAGTTAAATCTGGAGCAGATCCATCTTTAAGAGGCCAATTCATAATAGCGATTAAAGCTGGTAATAAAGCAAAACTACTACCAAGAAATACAGGTACTTTCTTTTTTGTAACAAAATAGAAAATTAAAGTTCCAATACCTGCACAAATTAATGTAAGTGGAACGCTTAGTCCGCATAACATAGGAACTAAAATTGTTGATCCAAGCATTGCAAACATATGTTGCAAACTTAGGACTGCATCTTTTCCACTAAAATGCATTTTTTTAAATATTTTTTTCATTTCCATTCCCCTCGTATAGTAGTAAATGTATAAAACAGCAATTTGATCATTTGAAGTTTTATACCTAACAGCCCTACTGAAACAACTGTTAGTTTTCTTGGCTCCTAGTGATAAAATTAAATTACGAATTTTACTTGGAATGTGCTTATTCCCCTTGCATTTAAGATGCTTACGAAGCCAGCAACCCTGCGTGATTGAATAGACTTTGACTCGAAAGCTGCACGAGACCACGTTATTGAGACTATTAATGTGATAGAGGTGCTAATACGCGAGATTGTTTCATCCTTCACGGCTAGGACCAAGAATTAATCGTGAAAGAGAGGTTTAATATGCCAAACCCATTGACAACTTTGTATGTTGGTATTGATGTTTCAAAGGATTCTAATGTAGTTTGCTGTCTTTCTTTTGAAGGAAAAAAACTATTTTCAGGTTCTTTTAAGAACAACAATGATGAATCTCAAAACCTACAAAGTAAAATCGTTGAGATTCAGAAGAATAACTCATTTGACTCTATCCAAATTGTATTAGAATCAACAGGAGTATATTCATTTCATATTGGGTTATTTTTGTCATCATCAGAATTACTAAATGCCGTTGGTACAACAGTATTTGTTGTTAACCCAAAAATGACAAAAAATTACTCAAAAAGTTATATAGACATGACTAAATCGGATCCTTCTGATTCGTTTATGCTCGCTGATTTTGCTAGATGTGGAAGGACTAAAATGCTAAAGCCATTCCGCGGAAAGCAGCGTTTAGCACTACAAAGATTAACAAGATATAGAAAGCATTTAATTGACCTACTATGTCAAGAAAAGATGTATGTTTTAAATAACATTTTCATAAAATTTAGTGAATTTAATAACAAATCACACGATTTTAGAACTTTTTCAGATAGTTTTTCAACATCAGCTATTGAAATACTAACAAATTATTTTTCGCCAGAGACAATTGCAAGCACCCCAGTGGAAAAACTTGCAACCTCTTTAAGAAAGTACTCGAAAAATAAAATTGGTGATCCACTTGCGATTGCTAGTAAACTACAATCTGCAGCCCGAGCTTCATATAGGCTAGATAAAATAATGTATGAGCCAATTAACGCATGTATTGCTTCGAGTTTTTGTTTAATTAGAACCTATGAAAAGCAAATTAAGGATGTCGAAGAACAAATCGGTTTATTAATTAAAGGCTTAGATAATCAAAATGAATATAATTCACTTATTTCTATACCAGGAATTGGACCGGTTTATGCTTCAGCCATACTTTCAGAAATAGGCTCAATTAGTGATTTTAATAGTGATGATGCTTTAGCTAATTTTGCAGGTTTAACTTGGAAAAAAACACAGTCTGGAAATTTTGATGCTTCCGACACTCCGATGCAAAAAAAAGGAAATTCATATTTAAGATATTACTTAATCGAAGCAACACAAAATATCATTTCAAACATACCATCATATAAAGAATATTTTGATAAAAAGAAATCTGAGGTCACAACTCACGCTTATCCTCGCGCTCGTGTACTTACTGCTAGAAAGGTTCTCAGATTAATTTATAGTCTCGTCTCTCAAAATAAGCTTTATCAACCTAAATAGTCATAATCTAATAGTTTTTCAAAGAACAATTTTTAACGTTTTCTAGACGTAATTTTAAAAACACAACTTTTCAGTAAAATATATCTTTACTTCTTACCGAAAGGCTT
>JALEXS010000018.1 GCA_022780025.1 Mollicutes bacterium
GAAAAAGTAATGAATTCTCCATTTTTATACTTGGTTACGCAATCGAACTTGAATTCCCATGTATATTTCATAAAAAAATACCCCTTTCCTAATGTCTAGGATTTGGGGTACCTTTCAATTAGTAGACTTTTTACTTAAAAATACTAGAAAAAATTTAGAAAAGATTTATCCCTCTTTACAATAAGTAAAATATCAAATAGAATGGGGGCTATATGAAGAAAATGTTTAAGGCTTTAAATCTATTAATTAAGGATTGTAAAATAGAATATATTACTTATTTTATCTTAATGTTTTTTAGTGTTTTATTTATGCTTTTATCAACTTACGCTACTAAAGTATTAGTTGATATATTAGAAACTCAAGGTAGATTAAATCTATCTTTTAATAAAGAGATCTTATTAACAGATTTAGATGATATTGATATATTAGAGAAATTATTTATTAATTCTTTTGGTGGAATTAAGTTTTTATCTACTCATTTATATATGTTTGCAGTTATTATTTTAGGATTTGCTATTATTAGTGGATTAATATCTTTAATAAGATTCTTTCAAAGAAGTGATTTTATGGCTCGAATGAGTAAAAATATGCAACAACTTCTTTTCTATCATATTGAAAGATTACCATTTTCAACGATTAAATCTTTAAATAAAGGTGATATTATTCAAACTTGTACTAGAGATGAAGATGTTTTAAAAAGATTCTTTGGTTTTAATATATCTTTAATTGTTTATACATTCTTTATAGTTACTATATCTTTTACTATTTTATGTATTACAAGTTATAAAATAGCTCTTATTTCAATGTGTTTAATGCCTTTTATGTTTGTTTATAGTTTCTTTATTATTAAAGATGTTAGAAAAAGATATCGTATTACTGATGATTCTGAATCTTTAATGACTGGTAAAATTGAAGAAAATTTAGCTAGTATAAGACTTGTTAAAGCTTTTAATAATGAAGCTTATGAAGTTAATGATTTTAATAAATATATAAATGATTATAAAGGTAAATATTTAAGTTGGAGAAGGTTATCTGCTTTCTTTTTTGCTAGTAGTGATATCTTTGTTTTTAGTCAAATAGCTTTAACTACAATATTTGGATTTTATTTAATATTTACTAAACAAATTAGTGTTGGTACTTTAGTTATTAGTTTTAGTTTTGTTTCAATGATGGTTTGGCCTATTAGAGATGTTGCTACTGTTTTAAGTAATTTAGCTCAAGCTATCGCTAGTTTAGATCGAATTAATATCTTACTTGATTATCCTCTTGAAGATATTGATAGTGGTAAAGTTATAGATATTAAAGGTAATATCAAATTTAATAATGTATCTTTTAATTATGAAGATAGTAATATTGATACTTTAAAGAATATATCTTTCAAGATAAATAAAGGTCAAACTATTGCTATTATGGGTAAAACTGGTAGTGGTAAATCTACTTTAGTTTATTTACTTACTAGATTATTTGATTATAGTTCTGGTTCGATTACGATTGATGGAGTTGAATTAAAAGATATTCAAAAGAATTGTTTAAGAAATAATATATCGATAGTTTTACAAGAACCATTCTTATTTTCTAAAACAATTAAAGAAAATATAACTATTACTAATAAAGATACTGATTTTGAAGAAGTTAGAAGTGTTACTAGAATTTCTCATATTGATGATTCTATTAATAAATTTAAAGATGGTTATGATACTCCAGTTGGTGAAAAAGGAACTACTTTAAGTGGTGGACAAAAACAACGTGTAGCTATTGCTAGAGCTTTATTAAAGAAAACTCCAATATTAATATTTGATGATTCTTTAAGTGCTGTTGATACTGAAACTGATTTTCAAATTAGAAAATCATTAAAAGAATATGAAAAAGAAGCTACTACTTTAATTATTACTCATCGTATTTCTACTGCTAAAGATGCTGATTTAATTATTGTTTTAG
Organism: Mollicutes bacterium; assembly: GCA_022780025.1. Taxonomy (GTDB): domain Bacteria; phylum Bacillota_I; class Bacilli_A; order RFN20; family CAG-826; genus Onthovivens. The sequence continues at coordinate 1,939 of JALEXS010000018.1, forward strand.
ATGAAGGTAAAATTATTGAATCTGGAAATCATAATGAGCTAATTTCAAAAGATGGTCTATATAAAAAGATCTACGATATTCAAACAAAGATGGTGTAAATTATGTCAACGAATGTATATAAAGATATAACTACAAATAAAAAAATAGATTTAAGAGTATGGATAAAGGTATTTAAATATCTACTTCCTTTATGGCCTTTTATTATCTTACTTATCTTTTGGTTAATGGCAGTTTCTTTTTATGATTCTAGTTTTGTTCCTAGTATGAATGCCGCTTTAATTAATGCTAGTAAAACTGATTTAAATTTTTATACTGACATTTTTAAAGTGAATTTAAACCTAAATATTTTAGGGTTTAAATTCTCTATTACTTTCCTTCAATATATTATTATTTATATAATTATGATTCTTATTAGAAGTGTCGGTATTTTTATTGTATTTTATTTATCTAACTATTTTGCTATGAAGATTATGACTTCGCTTAGAACTGATGCTTTTAAGAAAATTCAAGAACTTTCATTTAGTTATTATGATAAGACTCCTAGCGGTTGGCTTATATCGAGATTACAAAATGATGCTAGTAATATTGGCGATATAGTTGGTAATAGTTTAATCAATGTTTTTTGGATTGTATTAGCTTTAATTTTTACTCTTATTACAATGTTTACTATCAATTGGGAATTATCTTTAATCATCTTAGCTACTACTCCTTTTGTTTTCATTATCATCGTCTTTTTTGAAAAAATCATTCTAAAAGCCAGTAGAATTGCTAGAAGTGCATATAGTGATTTTGCTAGATGGCTTAGTGAATGTATTAATGGATCTCAAACTATTAAGACTTTAGCAATTGAAGAAACTATCTTTGAAGAAAGTAAAGAAATTACTAATGATGTCATGGTTAAAAGGCGTAAATCAATGAAAGTTGGTGCTAGTTTTTATCCTATAATTTCGATAATTAGTTCATTAACTTCTGCTTTAATTATTATCTTATTCCCAATATTTGGAGCTAATAAAGAAGCTACTTTTAATACTGCTACTTTAGTATTATTTATTGGTTTTGTTGGTCAAATTTATGATCCTTTAAAACAATTAAGTGAACTATTTTCTGAATTAATGAATACTCAAGCTAATGTAGAAAAAATGTTTTCTTTACTTGATACTAAACCAGAATTAGTTGACACTCCTGAAGTAATAGAAAAATATGGAGATATCTTTAATAATAAAGTAGAAAACTTTGAAAAAATTAAAGGTGATATTGAATTTAGTCATATCTACTTCTCTTATAATAAAGATACTGAAATTATTCATGATTTAAATTTAACTATTAAAGAAGGAACTAGTGTCGCTTTTGTAGGTGAAACTGGAAGTGGTAAATCTACAACTGTCAATTTATTATGTAGATTTTATGAACCTACTAAAGGAACTATATTAATAGATGGCTTAGATTATAAATCTAGATCAGTCGGTTGGCTTAGATCTAATATAGGATATGTTCAACAAACTCCATTTATTTTTAAAGGAACTGTTTTAGATAATATAAGATATGGAAATCATAACGCTACTAAAGAAGAAATTATTTCTATCTGTAAATTATTAGATATAGATGAATTTATATCTAATTTAAAAGATGGATATGATACTTATTTAAAAGATGGAGGTAGTGAATTATCTTTAGGACAAAAACAATTAATATCTTTTGCTAGAGCATTAATTAGAAATCCATCTATATTAATACTTGATGAAGCTACTTCTTCTATTGATACAGAAACTGAAGCTAAAATCCAAACTTCTATTGAAAAGATGTTAAAAGGTAGAACATCTATTATGATAGCTCATAGATTATCTACTATTGTTAATTGTGATTCTATTTTTGTTATGAAAGATGGATATATTATTGAAAACGGAACTCATAAAGAATTAATGAATAAAAAAGGATATTATTATTCTTTATATATGAATCAATTTAAAGATTTAGAAATAGATTCTCAATTAGATATATATCAAAATCAAATCTTAGATAAAGATATTAAATTATAATATTTATATTACATATAAATATATTGCTATAAATTGTAATATAGTACCAATTAAAACAAATATATGAAATACAGTATGAAACCATATATATTTTTTAGATCCAAGCCCATATAAAATAGATCCTAAACTATAACTAATCCCACCAAATAATAAAAACATAAATCCATTAAAGCCAATAACATTTAATAATTCTTTAGCTTCTAAAATAATAATCCATCCCGCTACTATATACATAACAAAACTTATTATTTTATATTTATTAATATTAATAGAATTAAATACAATTCCAATTGTAATTAATATCCATACAATACTAAATATAATATAACCAGAATAAGGAATAACTCCCCACATCGATACATCTCTTAAACTAACTAAACAAAATGGAGTATAAGAACCTGCAATTAATAAATAAACTGTATCATGATCTATAATTCTTAATACTTTCTTACCATTATTTTTAGCTAAAGCATGATATACACAACTAATTGTATAAGTAATCATTAAAGATACACTATAAATAATAATCGATATAATCTTAATAATATAAGATGTATAACTATTAAAATCACTACTAGGTAAATTAATATCATAACCAATATTAACTATTTTAATTAAAGAAAATATTAAAACAAATATACCAAATAACGCTCCTAATCCATGAGTAATACTATTCCATAATTCATCTCTAAGCTTATAATTAGGAAGTTCAACTTCTTTTAAACTCATATTAAATACTCCTTTATCTAGTTTATAATACTAGTATAGGTAGTTTTATATTTAATTGCAATATTAAAATAATATTCTAGATAATCTAGAAATTTTAATAAATATGTAAAAATAATATTATTTATTATTTAAATCTTCAAAGTTCTCTTTTAAGCACAATTCATTATATTCATCTAATGCAAATGGTTTAACAACGTATGAACCATCATTAATTTCATTTAATCTATCAACAATCTTTTGAAGTAAATCACGCATGATAAATCTATCTTTAAATTGCTGTTCATAATTAAACCAACATGGTAAGTCATGTGAATCAAACTCATAGTATGAAGAGTACATATTTTCTGCTTTTTTATCTAATTTTTGACAAATCTCATCATTTTTTACCAAATCAAAATGCTCTATATATGCTACTCCATCTTCATCACAGCACCAAATTGGACCATGTAAATAATCTAGCGTGATTTTTATTAATTCCATTATTTTTTACCTCCTAGTTTCTTTTCTGATCTAATGGTTACGATAAAGTCATTCCTATCAATTCTAGTAACAATAGCATAGTCACTTTTATATTCATAAACTCTTTCATATACTTTTAACTACTAATCATTTTTAATGTATCACTTAATAAAGTCAATGAATTTTATACCAGAAAAATTACTAAAAACTATACTTTTATATATTCAATAACTGATAAATATCGACCTAATTCATGTTATATAGGTGGTTTTATATTTAATTACAATATTAAAATAGTATTCTAGATAATCTAGAAATTTTAATAGATTTATAAATAATATTATTTATTATTTAAAAACTTCTTCTTTATAAGGAATAGATATTACACTACCCTTTCTACTTACAGCAATAGAACTAGCTTTACTAGCTATATCCATACTTTCTTTAATAGAATATCCACTAGCTAATGAACTAGTAAAATATCCAATATAAGTATCTCCAGCAGCGACAGTATCAATAGCATTAACTTTATAACAACCTACTTTAATTTCTTTATCTTTAGATTTAAATAAACTACCTTGAGTACCTAAAGTAACTAAAACATTTTTAATTCCTTTAGATAATAAATAATCGATAGATTCATTAATATCATCTAATTTAGTATACATTTTAAGTTCAATCTCATTAGGAATAAAATAATCAATATAACTAAATAATTCTTCTTTTATTTCTCGATAAGGAGCAGGATTATAAATAACTATTTTATTTCTAGCTTTCGCTTCTTTTATACAAAATTCATTAACTTCTTCGCTAATTTCATTTTGAATTATTAAATAATCCATCTCATCAAATAACTTTAAATCAATATCTTTACTAGTTAATTGACCATTACTACCTTCAATAATAATGATCTTATTCTCACTATTTTTATCAATAACAATAGTTGCGTTACCAGTTTCAACATCTTCACACACTTTAAGCATTGGTTTAACACCATATTTAATTAAAGTATCTTTAATAATATTTCCATCACTATCATTACCAATAGCACCAATCATTGTTACATCACACATTTTAGATTTAGCTAGAGCTACTGCTTGATTTTCACCTTTTCCTCCAGGTTGAATAAATCTATTTCTTCCAAAACAAGTTTCGCCATTAACAGGAAAATCACCATTTAAATAAACAGTGTAATCCATATTTAAACTACCAACTACTAAACACTTTTTCATTTATCTTTCTCCTCAATAACCATCGGTAAAAATAAATTCTCAACCATCAATGCTCTTTCTTTCTCATTATTAGATATTTCTATAAAAGCTTTACGATTAATAGCTTCAATAATATAAATATAAAAACTAAATGATATAAAAGGAGCAATATAAGGTATAAAAAATAAAATTACAAAAAAACATATAAATATTATTAAATTAATAAAAGTTAATAATTTCTTTTTAAGTGATATTAACGCAGATTTTTGAATCATCATCATGAAAGTATCATCTTTATAATAATTATTAAATAACATTAAATTAATAAATATACTTAGTAATACTAAAAATATTGGAATAATAAAACATAAAGAAATATAACCAATATAACTAACTTTAGTATTAACTATTACAACAAAATCAAAATAAATAATAACACCAATAATTAATAAGATGATCATTCCTAAAACTTCAATTCTCCAAGAAAAACTCCATTGACGTTTTATCTCTAAAAAGAAAGTTTTATAAACATTTTCATCATCTTTATCATTAATTATATTATTAATAATGGTATGTAAAGACACTAATGAAGGAAAAAATAATACAAATAAAGATAATACACTTACTAAAATAAAGATTATATTAAGCATTAATAAATCAAAAGCAAGTTTAGAATATCTATATAAAGGACTATTTAATTTCCCTTCTAGTGTCTTTTTACCCATATAAATTTAATTAATAATCACTAGGTAACTTCATACCAGTAGCATAGATTCTATAAGTAGATAAATGACCCCAATCACTACTACCAGCAGATTCATCACTTCTAGTAAAAGCTACACCTAAATTCTTACCTTGAATAATTCTAGCAAATTCATCAGTAATTAATCCAGTATTATGATTTCTTAAAAATCCAGTTAATTCTTGATTAATTGTACCAATTAATTTCCATGATGCAGTCGTATTATTTCCTTTAAAGAATACTTCACCAACACTACTTCCATCATTATCAATATAATAAACATCAATTGTATCAGCAATAAAATTAGGAGCTTTACCATCTGTTCCAAAATATTGACGAGGTTTAGTAACGATAATTCTATTTTTAACTTCATCATAAGCAAAATCTGCATTATTAATCATATTAGCATTAGCACCTGTACCTCTAATACCTGTAGTATTAATCGCTTTTCTTTCTCTAATTAATTTAAAATTATCAATATCAGAAAAATCATATTCTCTTAAATTAGTAAAGGTACCATTTTTTGCTCCAATTGTTGTAAATAATAATACTCTACCTTTTTTATCAACTGATACTAAAGAAGGTTGACCAGTTCCCCAACTAGAATCATTACAATCAAATTCACTATATTTAACAATAGGATTGATTTTAGATACTCCATCACTTTTAAAATCACATTTAATCCATGGACCACTAGGAGATTTACTAACTGCAATACCTGTTTCGTTAAGCGTACAATCACTAGGAACACATCCTAAATAAGCCATTAAATAATTATAAGTTTCATTATGAAATTTAAATTCACCTTTAATAACACTAGGATCACAAGCGTGTCTAGAATCCCAAGATCCATGTTCACCATGAGTTAATGCATAATTCATTTCACTAGGATAAACTACTTTATCATTAATTATTTTTCCATTTTTATAACCAACATAGTCAGTAACATTACCTTCATCTTTATTAGTACAATAATAAACATGAGATTCATTATTTTCTATAAATATTGATGGACAATAATCATAATATTTACTTTCTCCTATTGTTCCATGTTCAAATAATAATTTAACTTCACCAACTTCAGGAATAAAATCTTCCTTTTTAGTTGGAACAATATTATTAGGATTATCTACTTTATTACAACCAGTAAGCATAAATAATATACTACTTAATATTAAATATTTCTTATTCACTTAAATTAACCTCAAAAGAACATAATTGAGCAGTATATCTAGATTCTTCGATACCTTCTTGATAAGTAGAATAAATAACTTCTAACTTCTTACTATCTTTATTAACTAAACCATATTCATTAGTAACAATAGTTCCACTATAAATTTCATCCCAACCTAAAGAAGTTTCATCTTCTTTAATGATAGTATCACTACCCATAATATTTTTAATTGAATTCCATTTAGTATTAATATCGTAAATGATTGAACTATTAGCACTAGCTACTTCAATAGCATTAGATTGACCAGGAGCATTGCTACTTGGCATACCATCATTTATTAAATAAGCTTTACTATAATCATCATTAAAGATAAATGTAGCATTAGAAATAATTCCATCTTCTCTTAACTTTAATCCACTAGCATTAAGTTCACTATAACCAGTATCACTATTAATTTTATTAAGATTAGAAAGATCTAATTCCATTACTCTAGTACCTGATAAATTAGTTTCACCAAAAGAATAAGATAACATTACTTTTCCTTCTTTATTAATAGAAGTTAAGGAAGGGCTACCATAACCAAAACTTCCAACATATATTGAAGGATTAGATAATATAGGAGTATTACCCACTCTAATATAATTAGAAAATAAATCATTAGTAACAGCTAAACCAATATGATTATTATAATTATCATTACTATTATTACCTTGATAAGCTAATAAATATTTATATTCTTCTTTATTATAAGTAAATTTACCTTTAACAATACTAGGTTGATAAATATATTTATCCCAACCTTCTTCATTACCTTTAAAGATAATTTTTTTCTCTTTATAAACCCATTTATTATTTTCTTTGACACCTTTTCTAATAGCAAATACTTGATTACCTTTACTTACTTCATTAGCATCATAAATAATAAATCTTTCATTATTTTCTTCAAAAATAGTAGCATCTTTAGTATTAAAACCGATAGTTTCACTAAATAATAATCCACTACCCATTACATCTTTTTTATCACCTAATTCATAAACTGGTGTTTTAACTTTATTACCACAACTAACTAAAAGTAATGTCGATAAGAAATAAAATATAACTCGATTTGTTTTCATATTAGTCTTTTAACCCCATATTAGTTTTAATAGTATTTTCTTTTGATAAGAAAGTAGTTTTATAAGTATCATTAAAATATAAACCAACATTCTTAATAAAATATTCTAAATCTTCATATCTAGTATTATCACTAGTTAAGAAGAAATTACCTGAGAAATAATCTAAATTTAAAATAGTATCGACTCCATCCATACCTTTATTCCAATCAGGAACATTATAAGATGTAAATGGAACTCTAATATATCCTTTAAATCCTACAGGAATTTGAACTTGGTCAGATTTTGAATACATCATATAATCAATATCTTTTTCAACATCATAAGCTAAATACATTGCAGGATATCCAGTAATACACCATCTTTCAGTATTAGATTTACCAGGAATTAATTCATCAAATTGTAAAGTTAAACCAATTTCTTTAACTGATCTATTTTCACAATAGAAAGTAATACCTTTAGCATATTCTTTATTTTCACCATTCATTCTATAAGCAATTTTACGGTCACTAGTTACATTTTTATCAAACATACCTAAACACATATAATTACCATAAGTATGTCCACTTTCAAAAGGTCCAATATGAACAAACATACCATCTTTTTCTTTATTATAACTACATGCATTATCACCTATATCATAAGTAACATTTTGTTTTAAAGTCTTATCATCTTTATAATTTAATGAATCAATAATTTTAACATCACCAATCCAACTAGATGGAATAGGAGTATAAACTTTATTAACATTCATAAATTGATCTAAAGCACTATAAACACCATCAAATTCTACTTCAGCTACTTTATAAACAAGAGTTTGTTTTAAATCACTTTGAGAAATAACACCGATATCACCAAAAGAAATATTTAAACCAGAATCATAGAATGTATGACAAATAACGTTATAACCTTTAACTTTACTCCAATCAAAACTTTCACCAGCCTTTTGATTTAAGAAACTCTTTTCAATAACAATATTTCCTTTACCTTCGATTGTATGGATAGTATTTGGATCTCCAGTAGTATGATTCATTGGAGTAGCTACACCATTACTAATAAAGTAAATAGGATTTCTAGCACTATTTGAAGCACTTGGCATATTTAAAATATTATCATTAACATCAACAAATTCTAATTGGAAAGCGTAACTTCCAACACCTTCAAAACTAATTGATATAGCTTCACCTTCACTTAAATTAATATTATCTTTAAATCTAGCTGCTACTGTTGAAAATACACTACTATCACTATTTTTATTACTAGTAATATTAACACCATTTTCAACGTCACCACTTAAATTAATCTTAGTATAATCAAATAAAACGATAGGTAATTCTTTACTACCTTCTAAGATAGTACCAGTTCCACCACTCCAAGTTTCAAAATGATTACTTAAAGCAACACTAGCATATATTTCACTACCATCATAAGCTTTATTAACTTTAGAGAATATATCACCAACATTAATATCAATACCATCAGCTTCAAAATAAATTGCATTAGTTGTTTTAATATTATAATTTGATCCAGGCCAGCCAGTATCACCTTCTAAAGCATCTTTATTAAAACTTAAATAGCCATCAAAATTAGCAGGTAATTCAAAATATTTCCATTCATTTGCAGTTACTTTTTTACTAAATTTACCAGTATTATCGTAATAAGTTACTTCTCCACCAGCTTTAATAATTGATCTATTAGCAAATACATCACTAGCTGCATGAATCATAAGCCAAGTAATCTTATCTAAATTATTTTTAATACGAATATACACTCCATCAGAGAAATCAAATGAATCGAATTTAACCATAAATCCACCATAACTTGCTAATTTATAATTAATTCCACCTTTAAAATCACCATCAGGAACAAATGAATCTGCTCTTTCTAATTGAGAAATAGTTTGATAATCACTACATTGATTAATATATGTTTGATTAAATTGTTCGGTTGATAATTCAGAAGTATCTAAAATACTCTTAGTATTTGTAAATATATCTCCAATAGCAAAATTAGCATAATTATCAAAGAATCCACTATATTCAACATATATTCTCCAAATAGAATTACTTGTAAAATTACCATCACCAACTATTTTTGACATTTGAGTTGTATAATTCATATAAATAAAACCATCAAAATTAGCAGGTAACATCATATAATTACCCCAAGCTCTTGGAGCTATACCATCAGTTAAAACACCATCAGCAGTATAATAAGTTTGCTTAACATTAGTAGTAGGTGCAATTATAACACCATTAGTTGAATTAATCTTAAAAGTAATTGGTGTATCAATATTAGTATAATTTTTAATTCTTAAATAGATACCATCTCCTGAAAAATCAGAATTTCCATTACGTTCAGCATTAATTTCAAAGACATTACCAGTATCAACATCTCTTTTCTTATCACACTTAATGTGAGCTGCTCCATATAAATCACCATCAATACTAGTTTCAGTTTTTAATTTTCTAATACTAGCTGGTGCTACAATCATCGCAACAGTACTTGCAAATGATAAACCTAATGCAATTTTAGTCATATTATCGCTCCTTTCTAATTTGCATTAAATATCAAGAATTTCTTTAAATAAACTAAAGAACTTCTCTTTATTCAAAGATGTAGAAACATAAATTTCACTAGATTTATTATCATTTATAAATGTATAACCATCTCTAGATAAATCTACATCTAATTTAACCTTTTTTAATGTAACAATATCTTCATCAATTAAACTTGCTACTGTTAAAGGATCATGCATTACAGGATTAGCAAATTGATAATGACTAAACCATTTCATCATCGCTTCATAAACAAGTTTAATTGCATTTGATTTATTATTTTTTAAATCATTAACTTCTTCATCAGTTAAAGTAGTTAAACTAGTAGTATTTAAAGTAATACCAACAATTTTTTTAACACCACTATTAATAACAATACTAGCTGCTTCAGGATCACAAAATATATTCCATTCAACAAAATTAAAATCAAGACCTGCTCCCATAAATCTAATTTCTTTAATTAAAGGGATAATAGTAGGATCTTTTTTAATAGCTAAAGCAATATTAGTCATTGGTCCAATTGGAATTAAAGTTACTTCATTAGGATATTTATGAATAGATTCAATAATAAAATCAACTGCATTAGTGCTTTCAATTTCATAATCTTTCATTTTCTCATCCCATTGAGGAAATAAATATTTACCATCTTCATCAACTACTTCTTTTTCTTTTATTTCTTTAGAAATTAAATGATTGATATCTTGTTTAATAGGATTATCTATACCTGGATAAACTTTTATATCATAACCTAAAGAAGCAATAAGACATTTAGCCATTTTTGCTCTTTTTATTGAATTTCTAAAAACAGTAGTAACACCTAAACAATCAAATTTATGACTTTCTAATAAAAGTAATAAAGCAAAAGAATCATCAATATCATCACCAATATCAGTATCCAAAATTACTTTTTTTAATGTATTATTCATGTGTTGCACCTCTCCAATAAGAAAAATCTCCATTACTAGTTACAAAAGTAGGTTCTTTATATGATGGATTATTTTTAGGATATCCATATGTAACACCTAATATTTTTTTAGTATTTGTATAACTTTGTTTATAAAATGTAATAACTTTTTCTAAACCTTGTCGTTTAGCATAATTTATTGCATTTTGATATTCAGTTTCATAATCATCAGCTCTAATAATTTTAATTAAAGCTTCAGCCCATTTAGTTTTAATCTTATTAGCAGTTGTTGTAACACTAAAATAAGATTTATCACCAGTATCATGTTTTAAGAAAGTAGGTTTAAAATTATATGAATAAGGAGTTAAAGGTCTTTTCATATTATCAACATAAATATCTTTATCTTTACGGCCGTTTAATGGTTTAAGTTTATTAATATAAGCTAAATTCATTACTAAAGTCATATTGTATAAACCTAAGCTATTTATCCAAGCTTGATCTTCTTTATTACCATTAACACCACTAATATATCGATCAGTCCAGTTAATTGCAGTATGATCTTCGTTCCAAGTATAAGATTCACCTTCAACACCAAAAGCAACTAATCTTTGTCCTTCTTCACTATATAAATATTCTAATAATTTAATTGCTTTATCAGGTCTTTTACAATTTCTAGTAATCATTGTTAATAAATAACCATTACCAGATATATCTTGTAAAATTGGAGCTTCATTATCTTTATTTTTTAATATTAAAGGAACATAAGTTTTATTATCAGCATAAGCATTTAAAAAAGCAGCTTGATAATCTTGAGGAGTAACAGCAGTTACAAAACAATTTCCTCTAGAAATATTAGTTCTAATTTGAGCAGCTTTATCACTATAATTACTTGGTCTAATAATTTCTTCTTTATTGCATTCATTTAAAAAACCAAGCATTTCTTTATATCGATCAGTTAATCTAATATCTACATAATTTCCATCTTTATCTTCATAAGCAGAACAGAAATATTGAGCTAACCAATCAATTGAATCATTTCCTTCACCAGTAAAAGCATCTAATTGGAAAGGAATAGCTTCTTCATATTTATTTTTAATATATTTACAACCTTCAATAAATGATTTAGTAGTTGTCATATCGTAACCTGCTAATTTAGCTTCGTTATACCAATCTTCTCTAACCATTAAACATCCATTAGGTTCTAATTTTTCATCATCACTTATATATTTAGTAGAATAAGCAAAATTAGGTACACCATAAGTATTGCCATCACCTTCTTTAAAATAATTCCACATATCTTCTTGAATCTTATCTTTAAAAGAAGGAGCCCATCTTTCAATTAAACCATCTAAAGAATATAAATAACCTTGATTAGCAAGTTGAGAACATTGACTATACCAAGATTGAACACTTATCATATCAGGTAATTTATTACCACTAATTAAAGTAGACAATTTTTGATTATCATCAGTAACAGGAGAAACAAATTTAATATTAACACCCGTTTTTTCTTTAATTATTTCACTAACTCGATCATTTCCATATGTATTCCAAGAAAATGAAGAATCATTAACATACCACTCTAAATCCCGACTTTCAATTTTTCCATTTTCATCTTTAAGATATTCCCAAGAATCTTTATCTCCTGGAGTATTAGGGAAATTAGGATAAGAGGCAGTTTTATTACCACCACAACTAGCTAAACTTAAAGTCATTAATGACATCAAAGATAATAAAGTAATTTTTTTATACATATAGATAACCTCCTATTAACCTTTTAAAGAGCCAACTACTACTCCTTTTGTTAAGGTTTTTAAAATTACTGGATATAAAATAAATATTGGAATAACACTAACCATAATTGCTGCTAAAGAAACCGTTTCAGGAGCAATCTTATTTAATAATTCAATTGGTAAATTAACACCTGCTGAAGGCATTGATGATTCTTTAATAACTTTCATCAAATAATATTGTAAAGTCCATAAATTCTCACTAGATGTATAAATCATCGTATCAAAGAAAGAATTCCAGTGACCAACAGCGTTCCATAAAGCAACAGTAGATAAAACAGGTCCACTTAAAGGAAGCATAATTGAAAAGAATATTTTAAATTCACTAGCTCCATCCATTACTGCAGATTCATGAATTTCTTCAGGTACACCTTTAAAGAAATTTACAAAAACTAACATATTATAAACAGAGAATAAAGCAGGAATTATATAAACTAAGAAATTATCAAATAATCCTAATAAATTAATAACCCAGAAATAAGGAATAAGTCCTCCACCAAAAAACATAGTTATAATAAAGAATCTATAAATAACTGGTTTACCTACTAAATTTGGCCTACTCATTGCATAAGCAACAACTGCAGTATATAAAACACTAGCAATAGTTCCAATAACAGTTCTAGCAATTGTTATTCCATAGCTTTTCCATAATCTAGCATCGTTTAAAACAACTTGATAATTTTCTAAAGAAAATACACGTGGATATAACCATATACCACCATTAATATAATCACTACCTTCATTAAATGATCCAGCAATAACGTATATTAAAGGATAAATACTAGCTAAAGCAAATATACTTAAAACAACTAAATTAATCCAATCAAAAGTATGTTTCTTTTGCTTTCTTCCATTACTTCCAATCATCAATTGATTCTTTTTATATATCTTATGCTTAACCATTAGAAAATCCCACTTCCTGTTGTTTTCTTAGCAACAAAGTTTCCACAGCCTAATAAAATAACTGCAATAATTGATTTAAATAAGCCAACAGCTGTCGTATATGAATATTGTAGATTGACAGTTCCATACTTATAAATATAGGTATCTAAAACCTCCGATTTCGATAAATTAATCTGGTTTTGGAAGGTATATATGTGATCAAAGCCATTATTTAATAATCCACTGACTGACAAAATAAAGAACAAAATAATAGTAGGTGCAATTGAAGGAATTGTAATATGGAAAATTCTATAAAATCTATTTGCACCATCCATATCAGCAGCTTCAAATAATTGAGGATCAATACCAGCAATAGCAGCTACATAAATTACACTTCCCCAACCCATACCTTTAAGTAAAGAAGTTATAATAATAGTTGCCCAAAAATATTGAGGTTCTCCAAAATTAATTGCTTGATCAATTATTCCAGTTTTAAGTAAAATAACATTAATAATTCCATCACTATTTATTAAAGCTAAAATAATTGCTCCATAAGTAATCCAACTTAAAAAATAAGGGAAATAAGTAACAACTTGAATAGCTTTACGCATTTTCTTCCAAGGTAATTCACTTAATAATATTGCAAAAAATATAGGTAATGGGAAATTAATACATAATTGTAAGATATTTAATCCTAACGTATTAAGCATGACATTACTAAATTCAGGATCTTCAAAAAACGTTTTAAAATTATCGAATCCAACCCAACTTGATTCGAATATAGCTTGCATAATGTTTAAATATCCATCACCACTTTTGAAAGCTAAAATTAATCCAAACATTGGTAAATAAGCAAATATTGCAATAAAAACTATTCCAAAAGAAACCATAGTCATTAATTCAATACTACTTTTATTCCATTTCTTCTCTTTATGATGTCTAGCTAATGGAGAAATAGTTTTTAATGCTTCATCATAAGGTTTTACTTTCTTTTTTAACTTAAGACTTAACATTTTTTACACTTCCTCTAATCGTTATTGTTGGTTCAATTTTTGTTGTATTATTAGCTTTATTATCACTCATTAATTTCTTAATAACAGCTTTACAAAGTCCTTCAATATTTTGTTTTACACTAGTTAATCCAGGAGATATTAAAGCTGAAAATTGGTTATCATCAAATCCAACTAAAGATAAATCTTCTCCAATTTTAATATCATTATCATTAGCTATTTTATATACAGCATAAGCACTTAAATCATTAAAAGCAAAGATTGCATCAGCTTTTTTATTTAAAATAATATCTTTAGCAGCATTAATTGAACCTTCAAATCTATAATTTCCTTCTACTAATAAACTACTATCAAAAGGAATATGAGCTTCTTTTAAAGCTTTTTTATAGCCTTTTAATCTTTCTAATGAAGATGAAATATTTTTAGGTCCTGTTATACAAGCTATTTTTTTATGTCCTAAATCTAGTAAATATTTAGTAGCTAAATATCCACCTTTTATATCATCATTAATAATAATAGGACAATCTCCAAATGAAATTTTTCTATCTAAAATTACGTAAGGAACAGTAATCATTTTAGCAACATCATTAATCTTCTCTTCATCAACTTCTTGGAATAAACTTGGTGGAACAATTATTAAATAATCAATTGATCTATTTGTAATATCAATTACATTCTTTTCAAATTGATCAAAATTATATCCAGAATCAGCAAATATTAATGAATATCCTTTTTCTTTTAATAAATTTTCTAAACATTTAATAATTCGAGCATAATAACTATTTTCTATATCAGGAATCAATATACCTGCTGTTTTAGTAGTCTTATTTTTTAAAGCAGCAGCAATATAATTTGGTTTATAATTATATTTTTTACATGTAGCTAAAATTCTTTCAGCAGTTTCTTTACCAACAAAATCACTTTTGCCGTTTAAAACAAAGCTAACTGAGGTTATTGAACAATTACATTCTTTTGCGATATCTTTTATTGTGACACTCATTAAATTAACCTCACATTAAAGTCTTTATCAATAACGCCAATATTATCTTTATCAATTAATATATTGACACTATCATTTATATTACTCTTATTATCATTATCTTTAATAATTATAGTTTTATCTAAATCTATTAATTTAACTTTATAATATTTTGAAATATTAAAGTCGATTATTTCTTCAATAACCCCTCTAATCTCCCCTCTTTCTTCCATTTTTAAATTATCAGCATTTAAAATATATGCAATATGATGTAGATAAAATTTCTTTCCTAATAATCCATAAATTTTAATAATATTTTCTATTGACGTTTCAATTTCAGTATTTAATAACTTATAATTAAATACTTTTCTTACTTTTTCCTTAATATTTAATTCTTTTAATAAATTAGTATCATTATTAGATAAAGCTAATAAATATTTATTATATAAATCTACATCTACTAAATTATTCTTCTTACAAGGTAATTTCTTTTTGATTTCAGTTAATTCACCATCAATAATATTATCTTTATTTAATTTATCTAATATTAAGTTTCCATTAAGATCATAAAAACTAACTTTAGATAAATCTATAGATAAATTTAATTTATCTCCATCTATATAATTATCATTAATATAATATAAATATTCATTATTTAACTTAACTTCATATAACCACTTATTATTTATCTTTTCTTTTTTAGTAACAATTAATTCAAAATCATTACCAATATTTAAAGCATCTACTGGTATATTTAATAATAATTCTTTATTACCATTAATCTTATTAAATAAATAATCATTTAATAAGATTTTATTATTTAATAAAGTTAATTCTTTATTAAATAATTTAGCATTAATAGTAAATGATTTAGGCATTCTATTTAATAAAGATTGTTCATCTTCTTTTAAGAATAAATGTATCTTTTTAATATCAAATTTAATATAGATATGACTACCTACATTTAAAGAATCATTTCTAATAGTTTTAATAACTAATTTTTCTTTATTATTAATAGTTTCTACAATTATATTAGCTTCATTACCTAAATTTTCAATAATTGAAACTTCACATTCAATAGCATTTATATCATCTTTATTAGTAATTAATATATGTTCAGGTCTAACTCCAATAACGATATCTTTTTTATTAATAATATTAATTTTATCAATACGAGAAATATCAGATATTGAACAACTTATATCTTTAAAATCAGTTTTTAATAAAACTTCATCTTTATTATAATCTAATTTAGCATTTATAAAATTCATTTGAGGAGTTCCAATAAACCCAGCAACAAATATATTTTCAGGATAATCATATAAATTCATTGGTGTATCAACTTGTTTAATAACACCTTCTTTCATAACAACGATTCTACTTCCCATAGTCATTGCTTCTACTTGATCATGAGTAACATAAATAAAAGTAGTTTTTAATACATTATGTAATCTAGTAATTTCACTTCTCATTGCACTTCTTAATTTAGCATCTAGATTACTTAAAGGTTCATCAAGTAAAAATACTTTTGGTTTTCTAACGATTGCTCTTCCTAAAGCAACACGTTGTCTTTGACCACCACTCATATTTTTAGGTTTTTTATCTAATTGATTTTCAATATCTAAAATTTTAGCAGCTTCATGAACTCGTTTATCGATTTCTTCTTTATTAACATGTCTAATTTTTAATCCAAAAGCCATATTATCATAAACTGACATATGTGGATAAAGAGCATAATTTTGGAAAACCATTGCCATATCACGATTTTTTGGTTCTAAATTATTAGCTAAAACACCATCAATATAAAAATCACCAGCAGTAATTTCTTCTAGTCCTGCTATCATTCTTAAAGTAGTAGATTTACCACATCCACTAGGTCCGACAAAAACTATAAATTCATCATCTTTAATTTCTAAATTAAAATCATCAACAGCTCTAGTGCCGTTTTCATATATTTTGTAAATGTGTTTAAGCGATAAATTTGCCATATTATTAGCTCCAACTAAATCGTTTTAGTAACTTTAATATACAACATTTAAAATCGTTTGTAAATATTTTTCTAAAACGATTTAGTAACTGCGTTTTTAAATACAGAAAAAAAGATGTTTTTAATCATTTATAAGCGTATTAATCAATTCTTTTATATAACTTTATCAATTATAAATTTATATAAAATATCAGCATATTCCTTATGAGCTTTATAAGAAGGATGTCCATCTGATCCATTTGTATCCCCTTTAAACCCTATCATATAACAAGTATTATCTCCATATTTCTTATTAACATTATTAACACATATATTTAAAGCATCTAATAATTCTTTAGTAAAAGAAAAAGACATATTATAGCAACTTACTATCTTACAATTAGGTGCTTTATTTTTAATATAATTAAGTAATATTTCATAATTATCAATAAATTCTTTAACTCCATTTATTTTATCTATTTCTTTAGTATTTATATCTAAATAACCAGAATTATCATTAGTACCTAAATTAATAACTACAATACTAGGAATATTATTTTCTCCATTATAAGGATGAATTCCATCATAAGTATCATATTTATCCATAATATTAAGACCAAATATAGATAAAGATTTAGTTAAAGATACTCCACTAAAACATATAATAGATGGATCATAATCTAATTTATTAGCTACTAAATAAGCATAAGCCATAGTTCCATCTTGTTCACTAGTTAAATAAGCTTTAACACTAGGATTACCTAAATTACCGTATCCTGCAGTTAAAGAATCTCCATAAAATTCAATTGTATTTCTTTTTGGATTATATATTCTTTTATAATATTTATAATTATTACCTACTAAATTAGACATATATAACTTAGTAGTATTAAGTTCATTCATTTTAATAACTTTAATAGTATGTTTACCCGTCTTTAAGTTTTTAAATAAGGTAATCTCTTCTTCACCATTAGTTAATTCAATTACTTTATCTACTTTATTATCTATATATATCTTTATATATTGATGTTCATATAAATCTGATTCAGTTAATAAAGTAGCTTTTAATTCATTATTAATATCAATAGGTTCTACTATTAATTCAAAACCAGTACCAGTATAACCAAAAAATATTTGTTTTTTATCTTTATAATCTAATATTTTACTTCTTCCATATAAATTAATAGAACTTCCATCAAATATATTTAAATTATCTATTTCTTTATCAATATAATTCATAATCTTTCCCTTTAAATCTATTTGAAATTATACTACATTTATACGTATTAATGTCATTAATTATTATTAAATTCTATATTAAAAGTCCACTTATAATGAAGTGGACTTTATTAATATAATTTATTTATATTTAAATTATTTACTAGTAACTAAGATTGTATTATAAACCTTACGACAACTTGTTAGATTATAGGTTCCATAATCAGAACTTCTTACTCTTAAAGTAAGTTCATTATTACTCATATCTTGAGTAATAAGTTGAGTAGATCCACCACCATCAAAATTAAGTGCATCATAAGATCCTAAATATCTCATAAATTCAGCTAATTCAGGTAAATTAACTCCATAAGAATCAGTTGCTTCAACATTAGTTAACTTCTTGTTATATCTTAAAGCTTCGATTGTACATAATAAAACTCTATTTTTATTAACAACACCTACACAACTACGAGGAATATCTTTAACTTGAGCACCATTAGTATTTTCTAAAGTAACTGTCGGAGCAATTTTTCCATTTTCTACTAAACTTTGTCTTCCACCAATTACATTATTATAATAATCAAAAGTTTCATCTTTATTATTAGTAATACTAAAACCAAGAAGATCATCTACTTTAAAATTCATTTCTTTTTTACTAATAATATAGAAATATTTATCACAATCTTTAAAAGATTTCTTACCATCAGCTTTTTGTTTACTAATATTAGTTAACTTACCTTTAATAAATGTATTAGAATCTTCTTTTTTAATCTTATAAATATTATCATTAGTAGATAAAGAAACACTAATATTTGAGTTAATTATATTAATTGAATTATCTCCATTCATACTTATAGAATTATAAAAAACATTATCTTTAATATTGATAGTTTCTTTATTTTCATTTAAATAAATAATTTGATAACTAAAACCAGTTTTAACTGTTTCTTCAATATTTTTATCATTAACAATTGGAGATATTTTAGCTTCATTACCACTAAATCCAATAAGCATTGGTTTAGAAGCAGGTAAATCACTCTTTAAATCTTTATAATCATAAACTCCATTATCATTATGTTTACTTTTAATAATTTCATTATCTTTAACATAAGCATTAACTGAAGTTCCACTACCTGTAGCAAAAAAATCTGCATTCATAATAGCAGCTACTTTTTTATTACTATTATTTTGATAATCAATTAATTGTCCATAAGCAGTGTCAATTCCACTTTTAGCATAATTTGTATCAATTTTAGCTTTTGTTAAGTCTACATCGATAATATTAGCAATTACTTTATGATCATTATTTAAATTAAAAGAATATGTAATATAATCTGCTCCATCTACTAACTTTATTTCTCTAATCTTTTTAAAAGTATCTTTTTTAAATAAAGTAGGGGTAAATTCTTCTAATTCTGGATATGTTTTGTTTTTTCCAGGAGCAAGAGAATCAAATATTGTTTCTTCTACTGGTTCTGGTGTTGGAGTTGGAGTAGGATCAGGATTAATAGGTCCATCAGGTTTTTTATTACAGCTAAATAAACAAGTAGCCATAATTCCTACTAAAACTATTTTATTAATGTATCTATTCATATGAAGTCTCCTTTCAATATTCCATAGGCTGAGCCTAAATGTCCACCATTTAATAAGATATTTTTAATATATTTTTGTAAGCTTGTATTTTCTTTATAAGAATTAATATCTTCTGAATAAGTATTAAATACCCAGAAAATACAATCATCACTATCGTTATTAACAGCTTTTATATCAAATAAATTCATAAATTCTTTAATATGAGAATCTTTTTTCAATATATTATTTAGTTTTGGACTTAATAACCAACTATTTAAACAAAATTTATAATCAATATTAAATTTCTTTAAGAAAAATTCTTTTGCATCTTGTATAGACTTAATAATATCTTTTTGAATTAACTTAGTATCACTAGGAACATGAATATAAATCTCTTTAGTATTATGAGATATTTCATATTCTAATTCACCAATTCTAAATTCTAACATTTCAGTTTGTCTATAAGTCCACCAATATCGATCAAATATATATTTCTTTGTCGCTTTTTTAGTTTCTAATAAAAATCTATTAAAGCATTTAAATGTATCGAAATATATATCTTGATCAATATTTAAACTTTTATAAGTTTTAGATAAAGAGAAAGCTTTATATAAATAAGTAGTTAACATAATGAATCCATCTTCATCATTTAAACTATTTTTTATTTCTTCAAAATCAGCATTTTCTTTAGTTAAATCACTATAAATTTTATAAAAATTATAAATATTATTATTGAAGATTTCCTTGATTTTTTTACAATTAACCTTGCTAAACCCAAGTATTTTTATAAATTTATCAAAAGTCATTCTTATTTATCTTCTTTTCTTTTACGTGTAATAAGATAAGTAAAAGTAATCCCCATTAATGCAATTATAGAAGCAATTATTGATGTAGAAACTATACTTCCTCCACATCCTTTTTTTGTTTCAGTTTTATTATTATTTACTAATTTAATAACATCACTAAATATAACAGATTTATATTGAGGTGTTCCTTTAGGACCTAAATATAATCCACTCATAACAACATAAGCATAATTATCATGTTCTTCAATAAAGAATGGTTTCATTTCAATTGTTTTTTCACCACTATCTCCACTATAAGTAAGATATTTAGTTTCAATAGTAAAATCGCTATAAGTTACACCTTTTTCTAATTCATATTCTTCAAGTAATATTGGTCTAATAGCAAAATCTTTTATAACATCAGCATAGTTATTAGTTAATCCAACAACACCACTATTCATTCCTTGATACATACTTGTTGCATTATCATAAGTCCAATAATATCCTGCAAATCCTCTTTCAGCTAATCTTTTATCATAAGTTTTATTGTATAAACTTCTATTTAAGTCGATACCAAAATTATTACTATTTAAGACAGCGACTCCATCACTAGTTATTTTATTAAACATTAATTCATTAAAATTATTTAAAGTTGAACAAGGAATTGTACTTATTTTATCTCTCATTCTAGTTAATTGAGCATTATAAAACGAAATACATACGACTTGATCATACATTTGAGCTTCATCTAGATATGGTTTTAAATAATCAACAAAATCAGCATCATCACATTTAATTTCTAAAACTAAAACAGTTCCAGTTTCTTTACATAACTTTAATATTTCATCTAAGAAAGGAATATGAACTCCTTTTCCAATAGTAATACCACTATAATTTTTAATAATTTTATATTGTGATATTTCTTCACTGGTCATTTCTTTAATTTTTCCAGTTCCATTACATGTACGATCAATAGTTTCATCATGCATTACAACAATCTTTTTATCTTTTGTAAGATGAGAATCTATTTCAATATGTGATGCTCCATTTTGAATAGCTTTTTTACAACCTTCATAAGAATTTTCATAAGTTGTCATACATAAACCACGATGAGCAATATTTAAACTAGTTCTATTAGTATTTTTTTGTGGTTGTTGAGTATTTTCAAAATAAGAATAACAATTATTAGCTTTATCTATTTCGCTAGTTACGATTCCATAAATTCCTTTACTTAATAAATCAACTACCTTTAAATCTGAATATTCATTGACAATAGTCCATACAACTTTCATTCTTCCATAAAGGTATTTAATATTATCATAAGTGGCTAAATCTTCATTAATAATTACGATATTGGCTCTAGCATCAGTTGATTCATTAACAATTTTACCTAAGTTTAATTCGGTCTTGCTACTATAATCAATAATGCCTCTAATCTTAGCACCATTACCATTACTACATCTTACTTTTTTAACTAAAGCTGGATCATTACTAATAACAGCAAAGTCTAAAGAACAGAAAGTATTATCAATATATTCAATAAATTTATCAGTAATTTCTTCATTAGAAAGATAAATATCAGCAATCATTTTTTCTTTAATATAAGTATTAAATCCATCTTTTAAACTTATATTAAAACTATTTAAATTCTTATCACATATTTCAAGTTTATTATTAATATAAATTATAACATTAGATGGTTTTACTTCACTTTCACTAAAGCTTTTTAATTGATCTAAACTACTTATTTCACTATTAAAATAAGTAGGACTAACTAAATTAGATTTCTTGTCATAAGTTTTAGCAACTGTAGTATCAATTTTAATAGCACTTCTATTTCTAATAGAATTATCAAATTCACTATTAACATTATTTAGTTTTTGCTTATTACCTAATCCTACTAATAAAGTAGAAAGTACAACTGGAAAAATAATTCTTCTATATTCCATAATAAACCCCTTTATTTAATATTCTTTTCTATAAAATCATATAAGATTTTAGTATATGTATTATGAGCAATTAATGAAGGATGACCATTTGCTCCACTTTGATTTCCACCAAACTGTACAACATATCCCGTATTTGCTCCATATTTTTCATTAATATTACTATTTGATGTTTTAATAGCACTTATTAATTTAGTTCCAATATCATAACACATGTTATAGCAAGAAATTATCTTACATTCAGGAGATCTAGTTTTAATATAATCAACTATAATTCCATAATTTTTAATAAATTCTTCAATACCTTTTTTCTTTTCAGCACTACTTTTATTTTCATCAAAATAACCACCATAATCATTACTACCTAAATTTATAACAGCTATTTTAGGTTTATTATTTTCACCTTCATATTTATTAACACCATCATAAGTGTCATATTTATCCATCATATCAACACCATAAGGAGCTAAAGTTTTAGTTAAAGCAATTCCACTCCATGCAATAATTGATGAATCATAATCTAATTTATCTGCTAATTGTTGAGCATAAGATAAAGTTCCATCTTGTTCTTTTGTTAAATAAGTTTTACTACTAGGTTCACCTAAATTTCCATAACCTGCAGTAATAGAGTCTCCATAAAATTCTATTAAATTTCTTTTAGGATTATATGTTCTTTTATAATATTTTAAATTAGAACCAGTTAAGCTAGACATATATAATTTAGTTGTACTAAGTTCATTCATTTTTAAAACTTTAAGTTGATGTTTACCTACTTCTAAGTTTTTAAATAAAGTTATTTCTTGCTCGCCTTTATTTAATTCAATTACTTCTTTTTCTTTACCATCTATATAAGTTTTAATATATTGATGTTCATGACCTTCAGATTCACTTAAAAGTGTTGCTTTAATTTCATTTTGTTCACTAGTTGGTTCACAAATTAATTCAAATCCAGTAGCAGTAAATCCAAAAAATACTTGTTTCTTATTGTTATAATCAATAACTTTACTTCTACCATATAAATTAATTGAACTATTATCAAAAATATTCAAATTTGATATTTCTTTATCAACATTACCCATAATATTATTTCCTTTATTACAACTAAAAAGTACACTACATGATGTAGCAATAACTGCCATTGTTATTTTTAATTTATTATTAAAAGTCATAATTAAACTCCTAATATTATTATAATATAATAATATTGATTTAAAGTTCGATAGAATAATTAAAAATTAAGATTTTTTAAATATTTATTTTTTATATTTTTTAATTCTATTCTTAATAAATGTTAATTTTTAAGCAAATATTAGACAATTTACGAATTTTAATATTAATTTTTATTAAATTATCTAAAATTTTAATAAAATAATAAAAATATTCTTTTTTTAAGAAAAATATGTTTATTTTAAAATATAAAATGTTAGAATAAAAATATGGTTAATGAAGCTAAATTTTTAAATACTAATTTCTTGCATGGAAGTGAAATTTATTTTGTTATGTCAAAAATTGAAAAAGAATATCCACTTCACTTTCATGAATTTTATGAAATCGAATTACCAATCGAAGGTGAAGGTTATGAAATAATTAATGGCGTAAGACATGAAATTGATTATTCTACTATTTTCTTATTTCATCCAACTGATTATCATCAAATTTTTGCTACTAAGCCAATTACAATGTATAACATTGCTTTCACTAATTCAGTAATTGATGAAGAAATTATTTCTAACTTTTTAAATTATGAAAGTGGAATCGTTATTAATTTAAGTGAAAATAAACTTAATCAAATTAAAACTACTATTAAATTAATACAAGAAATATTTAATAGTCATCGTTCTAATAAAGAAGACATATTAAGTCATTTATTAAATGCTTTACTTCTTATAATTATTGGATCTAGACAAACTCCTGAAGCTATAGAAAGTTCTCAAAGTCCTATTGTCAGTGTTTTAAAATATATCCATGAAAATTATTCTTCTAACCCAACTTTACAAGAATTAAGTGATTATTGTGGCTATCAAAGAAATTATTTCTGTGATTATTTTAAAAAGAAGACTGGATTTACTTATAAAGATTATTTATCAAATATTAAAATAAATGCTTCAAAAAGATTATTAAAAATAACTAATAAATCAATAAAAG
This sequence comes from Mollicutes bacterium, assembly GCA_022780025.1. Taxonomy (GTDB): domain Bacteria; phylum Bacillota_I; class Bacilli_A; order RFN20; family CAG-826; genus Onthovivens. Next base: position 27,157 of record JALEXS010000018.1, read on the forward strand.
AAATTGCTTTAGAATGTGGATTTAATAGTGTAAATAATTTTATTAGAAAATTTAAAATACACGCTAATATCACACCAATGCAATATCGTAAATTATATTTAGAAACTAAGAAATAGTTTCTTGATAATACTTAAATTTAAATATTCTTTCTCCTAAACTTCTTTGAGTTTTAGAACTTAATTTTAATATTAAAGATATTGAACTTAATATAATAAATAATGAAATTATATGTAAAAATGAGATCGTTAAATTGCCAAGAATTAAGAACTTAAATGTTAATAAATTTAAGCTTCCTTCAATAAATATAATAAAAAATAATAAATAAAAATATTTAATAAACGCTAATAAATAATTTTTTATTATAGTTATTTTATTAAATGATTTATCTTGATTGAGTCTAGATAATCTAAATATATATTCACCAACTGTTCTACTCCTTTTATTAAATAAAGGTATTAATAATTCAGAAATTGATATAGAAATCATATAAGATAAGAAAATAAGTCCTAATAAGTTATTACTTTTAGTATTATATAATCTTTCATATGTATAAAAACTTTCGTTGTATTCTTTATAACTAAGCAAATATTCACCTGCAGTTTTATATAATTTAGTAAAGTAATTAGAAAATTCATTATCAACATTTCTTAAAGTTGAATAATTAGATTTCATTACATTGTATTGAAATAAATATCTACAAGTTTCAACGTTTAATCTAGGTAAAGTGTTATAATCTCCATCAAAAGTAAAAAATTTACTTCCAGAATTACTAATATCCATAAAAGTATCTATAAAATATTTTTTATAATCATTATCTATTACTTCTAATATTTTATTATTATCTTTATCATTTTTATCAATGATATAAGTTGTCATAAAATAAGCTAAATCATTATTTATATAATCGTTTTCTTTGACATCTTTAAAGAAATCTTTTTTAGTTAAATAACCAACATTATCTAAATCTTCTTTATAAATTTCACTATAATTTTCATAACAATATTTTATATTTTGATAAACAAATATTTTATAAAGCCCATCAACATTACTAATAGCATTAGTTTTATTATTATAGTAAATTAAATGAGAATCCCTTCCAATCTCAAGTATTTTTTCTTTATTTAAAGAAATCTCTTCATCTTTTTTATATTGATAAGCATTATAGTAAATTGGTCTAATAATACCAAAAAAAGAAATTACTATTAATAATAAAGTAATAAGAGAATTAATTAAATTAGCAAGTATGATTAACTTATTACTAGCTAATATGTATTTGTCTTTTTTATTTAATTCGTCATTCATCAATCTTAATAAGTTCTATAAGTTGTGGGGTAAAATTAGTCATTCCCATTGATAAATTTAATCCAATATTCATATAGAAATCACCATAATAAATTTCGTTATTAAAACTATTTTTATACTTATAATCTTTATTTAATCCTTTTAATTTTATAAATCTAGATTTCCAGTTTATATGTCTATAATTCATAAAATAAATTATAGCTTTACTAGCATCTTTTTCGATTAATTCCCAACAAACAAAATTAGATTCATAAGGATTAATTAAAGGATAATAATCTCCTTTATCAATAGTATGTTTATTATTTAAAAATCTTTCGTTAGCAATATGAACTTCTTTTAAATCTTCATCGTTTAATTTAGTAGGATCTAATTCATATCCAAAAGTTCCAAACATTGCTACCGCTGCTTTTTCTTTAATAGATAAATATTTTCTAGCACTAACATGTGATCCAATACATTCTAAAGGGTAGAATAAATTTGTAGAATATTGAATTTGTGATCTAGAAATTGCATCTGTTTCATCACTTGCCCATATTTGATGTGAATAAAATAACATTCCTATATCAAATCGGCCTCCACCACCAGCACAAGTTTCAAGTAAAATATGAGGATAACGTTTATTAAATCTATTTAATAAATCATAAGTTCCTAATGTAAATAAATGAAATATCTCTCTTTCTTTATCTTTTTGTAAAGTCATAGAATAAGTTTCGGTTAATAAACGATTAAAATCCCATTTGCAATAATCAATATCATAATTATCAAAAATCTTACAAATTGAATCAAATACATAATCTCTAGCTTCTTTATTAGTTAAATCTAAAACAAATTGATGTCTTAATGTAGTAGGATTTATAGATTTATCAAATAAAGCAAACTCAGGATGCTTTCTATATAATTCACTATCAAAGCTAATTTGTTCAGGTTCAATCCATAAACCAAATTTAATATTTAAAGAGTGAGCATAATCAATTACTTCTTTTAAATTAATTTTATTTTCATTTACCCACCAATCACCTAAAGAGGATTTATCATTATTTCTATTACTAAACCATCCATCATCTAAAACTACTAAATTAACATCCATTTTTTTAGCTTGCGTTATAAAATTTTTAATTTTATTTGTATCAAAATCCATAAAACAAGCTTCCCAAGAGTTAAGTAAGATAGTATTTTCAAATCCATCAACATATCTTAAAACATGTTTTCTAATAAAATCGTGGAAAGTGTGGGTAATATAATTTGTTCCTTTAGAAGAATAAATTAAAAAAGCTTCAGGTGTTATAAAAGTATCAAATTTATCTAATTTTGCTTCAAAATAATCATCATTTATTCCTAATATACATCTAGTTTGATCCATATTGGTTCCACTAAATTCAAATTTAAAATTACCAGAATAAATAAGTCCACCACCAATAACTTCTCCAAAGTCATCGTTAGAATCTTTATGTTTCAACATAAAAACTGGATTATGATAAAATCCTTTAGCACCAGATATTTCTTCTATTAATATAGTGTTATGTTTAATATCTTGAGCTTCTAATTCTCTATCAGTAGCATAAGTTCCTTGAATACTTATTAATTTATAATCATCATTATTTAAATCTAATGCTAATGAACTAGCTTTATTAATATAAATAGCTTTATTAGATTTATTAATAATTTCATTATGTCTAACTATTAAATCTAAATCTTCATAAATCGTATAATAAGCATCTAAATAAATTTCATCTTTTAAATCTTTTAAAGTAATTTTTAAAGTAATACATTCATTTTCATTACCTTTAATATAAGGCATATTTTCAAATTTAGTTTTACCTTTAAAAATTTCATGACTTACATATCTAAAATCTGTAATTAAACTATTATCATCATGATTAATTACGATTAAAGGTTTTCTTTTATCATAAGTTAAATAAGATGGTATCTCAATTAATGAGCCTTGTCCTGAAAAATAAGGATTAAAAAACTCATGTTCTTTTTTATTATCTAAATCATAATATGAATAAACATCACCTGATATATCATTCATATAATTAATAGCGTTTTTAGTTAAATCATGGATCTTTTCTCCAAAATATAATTTAACTAAAACACCTATTTCATTAACATAAAAAGAATAAATTATATTTTTATTTTCTAATATAAAAACTTTATTAATATTATCAAATTTAATATTCATAAATTAATTATAGCAAAATTTCATCATCAACTGTGTCGAAGATATGAACTTTATTTAAATCAAATACAACTTTTATAGAATCATTTTCTTTTAATTCATTATTAGCACTTGCTTTAAATATGAAATCATGATTTTGTAAGCTACTATGTAAATAATATTCATTTCCTAATAATTCAGGAATAGTAATTTTTAATGTTAATTTATTAGAAGCTTTAATATTTTCTTCAACATAATTATTTTCAATAAATACATTTTCAGGTCTAATACCAAATTTAATTTCGTATTCTTTAGTTTCTAATAATTTTTCATAATGCTCTTTAGCTTTAATAGCTTCAGTTAATTTATCTTCATAAATTCTATCACAAATTGATTTTTCATAATCATCAAGAGTTATACTAGTTAATGGATCTATTAATTGATCATTTTCATCGAATTCGAATTTATAACCTTTCTTATTTGCATTTAATTTAAATTCTTCACGCTTAGCATTTAAGCTCTTTTCGTATTCTTGTTCTTTTCCGTTTTCAATAAAATAGTTGATTTTTGCAAGCTTTTCTTTAATTATAAGGACTAATTTATCAACTAATGCTGGATCTAAATTTAAAATATTATCATCATCAAACTTAATTTTATTATCAATAATTTTGGTATTAATAATATTCATTGAAGGACTTCCAATAAATGTTGCAACGAAAATATTTGCAGGATGATTATAAATATCTTTAGGTTTTCCTATTTGTTGGATAACACCTTTTTTCATAATTACAATTCTATCTGCCATAGTCATAGCTTCAGTTTGATCGTGAGTTACATAAATTGTTGTTGCACCAATCTTTTTATGAATTCTAATAATTTCGCTTCTCATTGAGACCCTAAGTTTAGCATCAAGATTACTTAATGGTTCGTCCATTAAGAATAATTTAGCTCTTTTACAAATAGCTCTTCCTAATGCAACACGTTGTCTTTGACCACCACTAAGAGCTTTAGGTTTTCTATCTAAATATTCTTCAATTTGTAAAATTTTACTAGCTTCATCAACTCTTTCATCAATTTCTTCTTTATTAAGTTTTTTAGAAACAAATTGTGGAACATTAGTATTTTCAGTTTCTTTTAAATTCTCTTCTAATAAAGTTATCTTTTCATTTATATCTTTTAATTCTAATTTAGCTTCATATAATTTAGTAATTAATTTATGTTCTTCTTTTTCTTTAAATTTGAGTTCTTTATTTTTAATTAAATTAGGATTCTCTTCTTTTATTTTTTTGATTTCATCTTTAAGAATATTTAATTCATTTTCAAGTTTTTCAATATTAGAAAACTCCTCTTTTTTCTTATAAAAGCCTTCTAATTCCTTATTAATTTCTTCAATTTTAGTTTTATCTGGGCCATAAACTTGGTTGCCATTATCATCTAGAACAGGAACTAAAGTTTCTTTAATTCTCATTGAAAAAGCCATATTATCATATACTGACATGTGAGGATATAAAGCATAACTTTGGAAAACCATAGCTATGCTTCTATCCTTAGGAGGTAAAGAGTTTGCGTATTGTCCATCAATAAATAAATTACCTGAGGTAATTTCTTCTAGACCAGCAATCATTCTTAAAACAGTTGATTTACCACAGCCAGATGGACCAACAAAAACAATAAATTCGTTTTTCTTAATATCTAAACTAAAATCAAAAACAGCTTGGACTAAATTGTCATAAATTTTATTAACTTTTTGAATAGAAACAAAACTATCTTTTGGTGAAGATTTTGGTTTATTACGATTAGCTAGTTCAATTGCTACTACATTATTATAGTTCATGACACGCTTTTCATATTCTTCTCTTTCTTTTTGCTTAATTTCTTTTCTAGTTAATCCATTTTTATTTTTAAACATAATTAATCCTCGCTAGTTATATTTTATAATAAACTTTATATTTCTTAAATTTTATATATGTTTTACATAATTTCAAATTAAAAAATATTAATTTTTGTTAATTTTCAAATTCTTTTAAATATCTTTTTGTAATTTGTAATGGTCTAGTTATTGCTCCACCAATTACAACATATTTTACACCAGTATTTAATACATTTTTTAAAGCTTGAGGAGAATCGATTCCTCCTTCAAAGATAACATTAGTTTTTGTTATCTCTTTTAATAATGATTTTGTAAATTCAATATCTGGTATTTTTATACCTTTAGTTTCTTCAGTATAACTTCTCAAAGTTGATGAGACATAATCAAATCCAAGTTTTTCAGCATTTTTTGCTTCTTCTAAAGTTGCACAATCTGCCATAATTAATTTATTAGAATGATTTCTAATATAATTAACTAAATCTTCAAGCTTTTCACCATTATGTCTATAACGTAATGTAGCATCTAGAGCGATTACATCGCATTTTGACTTAATTAATTTTTTAACTTCTTTTAAAGTTGGAGTTATATAAACTTCTGAATCATCATAAACTTTTTTAATAATCCCAATTATAGGTAATTGACCTTTTAATTTATGATAAATTCCATTTATATCTTTTACTGTATTAGCTCTAATTCCTTTTGCACCAGCTAAATATGCTGCATAAGCAAATTTTTTGATTGAATCACCACCATACATTGGTTCATCTTTCAAAGCTTGGCAAGAAACAATTAATCCTTCATTGAGTTTCATATTATTTTAAAATTAACCTTCTATCATCACTTATTTCAACAGTTCTTCTATTTTTATCACTTAAATCGGCAGCCATTCCAACTAAATGTCCATCAATTGAAGTATCAATATTAGTTTGAGAAATTGATAATTTTCTTGTTCTTAAATAGTCAACGAAATCTTCAACTAAACGGATATCTCCACCACCATGTCCTTTTCCAACATCACCTAAATAAATATTTTTAGTTTCTCTAGAAAACTTTTCTTTTATGTACTTTCTGGTAGTTATTTTATTAGATTCGAAGGTTCCAAATATTTCACCATTAGTTAAAATTATATGTATTGTACGACATGGGTAAGAAGTTCCACCAATCATTGCAAGTGAACAAGTTACACCATTATTAAAGTCAACCATAGTCATTTGATGATCAACTAAATCTTGAGGGCCATCAAATGCACATCTTCCTAATGTAGGAGATTCCATAAAGACTTTTTTCTTATCTTCAACTGTTACTTCATCCCATCTTTTTCCAGGAACTGCATTATTAAATACAATTGGATCTTGAGCTTTATTTAATAAATAGAAATAGCAAGAATATCTACAAGTTTCTTTATGTGGACAAGTTAAACATCTATCTGTAGCATCACTTGGTTTATTTTTTGGAACAAATACGCTTCTTCTTCCAAAACTAGAAACATAATCTGGTTTATCACCATCATTAAGCCAACACATTAAGTCAGTATCATGACAGCATTTAGCCATAATCATAGCACTACCACATTCTTTTTCGCTTCTCCATTTACCTCTAACGTAACTTGACATCATGTGTGGAATATAAACGTGTTCAGCCATTTCTATACTTACTAAATCACCTAATTCTTTAGAATCAATTATCTTTTTAATACGTGAATAGAATGGAGTATATCTTAAAACGTGACAAATCATTAATACTTTATTGTATTTTTTAGATTCATTCATTAACATTACTAATTCTTCAGGATTATTACAAATTGGTTTTTCAAGTAATACATCATAACCCAATTTAAATAAAGGCATTGTTGTTTCAATATGATATTGATCCATTGTACAATTAATGACTGCATCAGCTTTTTTAGGAGCTTTTAGCCATTCTTCAAAACTAGAAAAGCAATCTTCATCATTTAATTTATATAAATTTTTTGCATAATTTAAAGCTGTTTCATTATTATCAACAATTTGAACAACTTTCATTTTATTAGGTTTAATAAGAGCTAATTCACCATAAGTATTACCTCTATTACCTAAACCAAATATTGCAACATTAATACATTTCATATTTATAAATCCTCCAAATTAATATTTACTTTATAATCAAATGGTATTATTTTTGCTTTACCATCTTTTATAATCTTTATTGTTTTATAATTAGATGCATATTTTTGATGAACAGTAATTAAACTAAATTTATTTTTATTAAATTTAATTTTATAAAGATTATATTCATCTTTTTGATAATTTAATGTTTCACCATCATCTTCATAATTAATATATTCACCATTATCGCCATATAAATGTATTACTAATTCAGTAATATCTAATTTATTTATATGAAGTAAGTTTTCATAATTAACAATAATTGAATCTTTTTTAATAAAATATATAGATTCATCTAAATTAGCACTACAAATGATATATTGATTTCCTTTAAATTCTTCATTTGTAAAATAGTTAATCCAATATCCTTCAGGTAAATATACAGCTCTAGTAGTCATAGATTTATCTATTATTGGAGCTACTAATAAATTATCTCCAACCATATATTGATCGTTTATTTTTAAACATTCTTTATCGAATGGATAATTATAAAATAATGGTCTTGATATTAATTCTCCAAATTTATTCATTCTATAAGCTAAATCATATAAATAAGGAATAAATTTATAACGAATATCTAAGAATTTTTTATAAGTTTTAATAGTATATTCATCAAAAGCATAAGGTTCTTGATGTTTACTATTTAAAGTTGAGTGATTTCTTAAAAATGGTAAAAATAAATTTGCTTCTAACCATCTTAATAATAATTCTTTATTAGAATCTCCTCCAAAACCTCCGATATCATCACCATTATATATAAAATTAGATAATGATAAGCTTAAAGATTGAGTAATAGAATATCTTAGATGATGCCATAAAGAGAAATTATCTCCATTCCAACAAAAAGCATACTTACTTGTTGTAGCAAAACCAGCTCTAGAGAAATTAAATGGCCTTAAATTATCTTTTTTAAATACATTAGTAAAGCACTTTACCATATGTTCAGCATAAATATTATGAATTTCAGCATGAGTTATCTTCCTATTACCATTTTTAAATATAACATTATTTGGTAATTCACCTTTAAATGAAGCTGGTTCATTCATATCATTCCAAATTCCACTTATACCAGTTTCTTTTATAAATTCATTAGCTTTATTTTCAAAATATTCCCTACATTTTGGATCAATATAACTTGGGAATACACTATCTCCAGGCCAAACTACATTAACATAAGGTTTATTTTTAAGCGTTCCAACTAATTTATTATCGACTATATATCTATATATATCGAAATTTTCATCGACTTTAATTGCTGCATCATTAATAGCGATTATTCCAACATTATCTTTTTTTAATAAATCTGTTAAATTTTTAATATCTGGGAATCTATTCTTATCAACTGTAAAATCTCGATAACCATCCATATAATGAATATCTAAATGAATATAATCTAATGGTAAATTATATTCTTTAAATTTATTATAAACATCCATTACCATTTCTTCGTTTTCATATGACCATCTAGATTGATGATATCCTAATGTTTTTAAACTAATAAAATATGGATGTCCTACTAAATCACTATATCTTCTTGTAACTTCTTTTGGATCATTTCCTAAAAATAAGAATAAATCATTACTACTATCAAAATTATTAATAATAACTTTATCTAAATTTGTTTTACAAACATCAAAAGTATATCTAAAAGTACTTGGGAAAAATATAGAAAAATAATGTTTATTAGTTTCAAATAAAATATAACTGATTGACTTATATAAAGCAGGATATGCTTCATCTTGATGAGTTGGATCATCAGTTGAATGAGATTCATAATAATAACCTTTTTTATCTAAAAATCCCATCTTATCTCCAAGTCCAAAAACATAAGAATCTTCATTAATATTTAATGTTGTAGAATAATAATTACGCTTTTCTACATCACAAAATTTAGTTGAAAAGTCGATATTTAAAATAATATCCTTGCTATTCTCAACTTTTATTTCTAATTTATCATTAATAATAAATCTATAATTTAAATATTCAATAGTGATCTCATTACTATTTTCAGATACATTAAACTTTAAAAATTTCTTAGGAAAACTTAATTCATATAACTTAGTTGAGTTTTTCTCTTTAAAAATTCTAATAGTTCCATTACTAAAAAATTCTAAATTAATAACATCTATTTCATTACTTACATTGACAATATTTTTGTTTTGCACATATTTAATCATATTAATCATTTACATTTACTGAACACATATGGCGATAACGTGAATCAACTATAGAAATAGGTTTGAAATAGTTATCAACTTGACCATAAAAATCTAGTAAATCCTCCTCCAATTCTTCAATATTTGTTATTTTGTTATCTAAATAATCATTAATTTTTCTTTTAACAGTCTTTATTCTTTGTTTTATTCCTCCAATTCTTAAATCTTGGACATCAAATCCATTACTTTTACTTTCTTTATTCCATTGTTCATAAAATGAATCATAAAATATATCGATTTTATTATCTAATTCATTTAATAAATTAATCATATGCTTAAGTTCATCTTCGTTTTTATCTTTATAAGCTTTTCTAAGTTTTATACCTAGATCAACTTTTATAGATAATAAATCAGCTAGTTTACTTAAAGTATCAAATATATATCCAAATTTATTATTTTCTTTAAAATTTGCTAACTCTATTGATACGTTTTTATATATCGTAGATTGATTATCATTGACACAAGTATCATATACTCCAAGTAACAAATCATTATATAAATATATTCTACTTAAAGAATTTAAATCATCTTTATTAAATTCTTCTCTAGTTTTATTTACATAATCTAACTTAATAAAATCATCAAATTTTAAAGTCGATAACTCATAAAATAAGTGGTTTCTGCAGTCTTTTATTTCTAAAAAGTTGAAATTTGATGCATATGATAAACTTGGTAATATAGAGAATATAGAAGCTTCTCCACCATTATCACCCCAACAAGTTATCATAAATTCTTTAACTTTATTTTTATAAGATGCTTCAATAAAGTTTTTTAAATTGACAATACTATATGTATTATTTGGAGCATGTCCTAACCGTTTCCAGGCTCCTCCAGCTACACTAATATTTTTAGTAATTTCTAAATGTTGTTTTATCTTTTTATCAAAATAATTAACATCATTAGCGTTATAATCCCAATAAATTAAAGTTAAATCTTTATCAATGTCTTTTAAGTAATTATGTTTTTTAGTATCTTCTCCACTATAATAAGTGCTATCAAAAAACATATCGCTCCACATTTCACATTTAAATCCATATTTTTTAGCAATCTCTAAAACTTTATTTAAATGATGAGCAAATATTTTAAAACGATCTTCATAACCATATTTATCTAAATATTTTCCTCTTCCTAAATGATGAGCTTCATCCATTCCAATATTAATTACATCAGTTTTAAATATATCTTTTAAAGTTTTAATCATATTATTGATTAATCTAATCGTAATATCACTATCAACAAGTAAAATATCATCAATATCAAAATTCCAACGATACATACAAAAGAATTGTAAGCAATTTAAATGGGCTAATGTTTGAATACAAGGAATAACTTCAATATCAAATATTGAAGCATAATTAACTACTTCTATTAACTCTTCTTTCTTATATTTTCCTCTAAGATAACCAAAATATGGTTCATCAATAACATCAAATACATCTTCTAAATAAATTTTAAATTTAGAATATCCCATTATAGCTAAATATCTAATAAGTTTCTTAATAGTATCTACTTTCAAAACATTGTTTCTAGCCATATCAACCATAATAGATAATTTTTCAATCTTTTTAGTTAATTTAATATAAAAATCTTTAGAAAAATCATAATTAAATGTTTCATAAATTAATCTAAATATCATTGAACTATCATTTGTTTTTATAATTAATTCATTTTTAAATTTATTATAAAAGCATTCATTACTACTAGTATTAATTACTTTTATAATTGTATTAACCTTAAAAAAAGAATTTTCACCAAATTCATTTTTTAATTCATTTATACTCTTATTTAAATTAATCATAATACCTCTCTATTAATTAATAAATTAGCACCAATAATGCCAGCATTATTACCATTAACTGCATATATTATAATATCTTTATATGAATTTAAATATAGCTCAAAAACATCTTTAGAATTAATTAATCCACCACCAATAATAATATGATCAACTTTAATATCATTAATAATATAATCTAAATATTTCTTTAAATAATAAAAATATTCATCTAATACCTTTTTAGCTAATAAATCTTTATTTCTAAATAAATTAAATAATTCAATTATACTAATCTCTTTTTTATAAACTTTAGAAATAATTACTTTTAATCCAGTAGCACTTATTTCTTTTTCAGCACAACCTTTATTCCCACAATCACATAAATTACCATTATCTTTAATAATATGATGAGCAAATTTACCTAAATCAAAATCATTACCTAAATATATTTTCTTATCTTTATATAAACAAGCTCCAACCCCAGTTCCTAAAGTAATCATAAATATTGAATTATTTAAATAAGTAGGATAAATTTCTCCAATTAAAGCACAAACTGCATCATTTTCAGTAAATACTAACTTATGATACTTATTAATAAAATATTCTTTAATATTAAAATTAGTCCAACCTTTTAAATTATTACTAGCATATACGCATATTCCGTTTTTATAATCTATATTCCCCGCACTAGATATACCAATATAATCAAAAGTAGGATATTTCTTAATAATTTCTTTCATAATAAAATCAATAGATTTTAATATTTCCTCTCTTCCTAATTTACCATTACTAGGAATAGAAAAAGTATCTAATAAATTATTATTAGAAAAATATCCACCTTTAATTGATGTACCACCGATATCTAGGCAAATAGAATTCATTTTATTTATATCCTTTCGGTATCAAATTCAATCTCAAAAGTTCTATTCCATATAAAAGAAACATCAAATTTCTTAAAATATTTATCTACATTAATACCAAATTTATTAGCTTCTTTTATAATTAAATCTTTACTAATTTTCTCAAATTCTTTAGTACCAGTTTTTAAATTAAATCTAGTAATTCCATTATTTAAATCTACTATCTTATTATTAATAATATCTCTAACAATACCCATATAAATATAATCATCTAAATATCGATAAATAAGACTATAATTCTTATTTATTTCATCTTTAGAATAATAATAAGTAATCATATTAGCAATTGTAGTACCTAATGTATTACTTGAAGTATTCCATCCAGCATAAGAATGAATTTTTAATAATAAATCATCATCTTTTAATAAATTCATTAATTCTTTATCAGCTTCATTACAATAACAAACATCAGCAATACCAACTATTTTATTATTATTTAAAGCATATTTAATAAAATCTATAAAAGCTAATAAATTTCTATTTTTACCAAATATTAATTCTTTTCTAGTATCCCATTTAGGAACAAATTCACTACCAGAATTAATATTTAATACACAATCAGCTTCCATTAAGGAATAAACTTCAAGACAATTAGTACTAAATAAATGATATTTAATAGTCTCAGAAATTGGTCGATCTTCAAACATTGGAATAGCATTTTTTCCTAATTCTGAACAGTAATTAACAAAGACTTTAGGTCTATAATTATTATAAATATTAATAGCTCTAGTAATTAAAGTTAAGCCTATTTCATCAGCTCCAGGATACATAATTACATTATTAAATAAGTTATCATTTTTAATTTTTGATTTAACTAATCTTTGATCTTTTGAAGGGAATCCAAATTCACTACAATCATCTTGAGGTATTACAAAAAAGTCAATAATACCTTTATTAACATAATCTAAATTATGTAATAATATTTTAATATTTGTATCTCTACGAGTTAAAAAATCATCTAAATATTCTTTTTTAATAATATTTAATAATTCTAATTTTCTAGGAGAATCTACATCTATTATACCTTGTTCTTCTTTATCAATAATTCCACCTAATTCAAATATTTCTTTACCACATTCATCAAAATAGAATGGTTCTTCATCACTTAAAGAATATGAAGGACAACGCATTATAAGTTCATTACAATAAATTTTAATGTTTTTATTAACATTTTTAATATCTTCTAATACTTTAATTTTTTCACATAATTCTTCATAACTTTTTTGATGTAATCTACTAGGTATAATTCCTCCAAAAAGGAGTGTATCTAAAGAAATCACTGCAAAATCCGCATCAAAACATTCTTTTTTAAGCCATTCAGAAATTTTATCAATATTACAAACATCTTTTTTTAAACTTAAAATATCTTTTGATGGTGTAACAATATTGACATTTTTTTGTAGAGGTAACTCTTTAGGATATAGGTAATTGCATGGCCTTTCATCTAAAGGCAATAATACGATCTTCATATATTCTCCTTTTTTATTCATCTAATAGTTTTTATTAGTAATTTGTTTAATTGCTTTTATATAATTATTAGTTAATAGATACATTCCTAAATCATTTGGGTGAACCCCATCAACACTACATTCAGCAAAATTATTTTTATAAATATCAAATAGATTGTAATTATTTATAAAAATAATATTTTTTCCTTTATCTTGATATTCTTTAACTTTGTTAATTAAAAAATCATCATAGAATTCTTTTAATAATTTATTTTTCTCAAATTGATAATCAATTGCCATTTGAGTTTTATTCATAATAATAATAGGTAGATTAGGATATTTCTTATAAAATACATTTAAGAAATTATCAAAATTATCATACATCCATTTATCACACCCAGCATTAGCTTCAGCATCAATTATTAATAAATCAATATCATCAATTTTATTAATAATTTCTGCAACTTCTTTTTCCATTAATCCAGCTCCACTAAAGCCATAATTAATAACATCTTTAGAAAATACTCTACTTAATACATTAGTAATATTTAATCCAGGTCTAGATACACATCCACCTTGTAAAATAGATGTCCCATAACATACTATCTTACCTTCATTTTCATAAAATGAAGGTTTAACAGTAGCATCTTTTTCTAATCCAATCTCTAAATAAATAACTCCACAATATAAAGGGAAATGAATTAATATATCACGTTCTTTCTTTTCATTATATAAACCAATATCAGCAATATATTTTTTATTATCTATATAATTAGGAAATGATGTATTTTGATAAATAAATTCTTCATCATTATCTTCTTTAGAATATAAATCAAACCCACATTGAGCCATAAAATTCATATTGCGCATATCATGAATTCCATTTTCTAATACTCTAATTCTTATAATTCTAGAATTAGTCTTAAATCTTAATTTAATTCCAGCACTATGAGTAGCTAAAAAACTAACATCAGCACTTACTTTAGCAATATTATTAATATCTTCATTAGAAAATCTATAATAAGTATTCTTTTCTTTAATACCTGTTCCATATAAAGTAAATAAATCTTTATTTAATGCATAATAAAACATTAAATCATCATTATTATAAATAGGTGCACTTTCTTTAGCTTTTAAAAATATTTCATTTCTTTCTTTATCAGAATACATATTTATAACCTCACTTCTCACTACCTAAAGTAATACCAGATTTAATATATCTAATAACAAATGGATAAATAATTAAGATAGGAATAACACTAATAATAATTGATGCTGATTGAACATTAGTTAAATTTGTATTTAAGAAACTAGTAGGATCAGTTGATGGACTATATTGTAATAAATTATAAATATATAAAGATAATGGCCAGAATGCTTCTTTATCACTAGTAGTACCAATAAACATTAAAGCACCACTATAAGAATTCCATGTACCAACTATTGTAAAGAATGCACAACTAGCAAATACAGGTAAAGACATTGGTAAAACTATCTTAATAAACATTTGAAAGTTACTTACCCCATCAACTTCAGCTGCTTCAATCGTTTCTTTAGGTAATCCTTCAAAGAAGGATTTATAAAGTAACATATTAAAAACATTATTAATAGATATTATAATTACACCCCAAATAGTGCCATATAATCCTAAATCTCTTAAAAGTAAAACAGCAGGAACAATACCAGCACTAAATAGCATTGTAATAATAAAGAATGTTAAGATACCTTTTTTAAACGGAAAATCTGGCTTAGATAAAGGATAAGCAGCCATTGCCATAAATAAATTAGAGAAGAAAGTAACACAAACTGTAATAATAACAGAATTTAAAGCACTTCTCCAAAAAGCCGCATCCTTCATAACATAAGAAAACATATCAAATGTAAATCCAACTGGTAAAAAAGTAACTTCACTATTTCTAGTTCCTGTAGAAAAAGCAAAAGCAATTAAATTTAATAAAGGAATAATAACTAACAAACAGAAAAGAATTAAAAAGAATATATTTAAACCATTAAATACACGATCACCAGTAGGTTTTTTAATACTTTTTCTTAATCTTTTCTTTTTTAAACTAATAAAACCAGTCATATTACCATAAACCTCTATTTAATAATTTCTTACTTAATTTATTACCACATAACATAAATATAAGTGAGACAGTTGAATTAAATATACCTAAAGCTGTCGCAAAACTCATATCAGCTCCAGCTCCTAAAGCAACTTCATATAAATAAACATCAAGAGTTTTCATCGATTCTTTTAAGTTAGGATCACTTATATTTGCTAATAAATTAATTTCTTCAAATCCACTTGAAAGAATATAAGTTATATTCATAATAAACATCAAAGCAATTGTTGGAAAAATTGAAGGAATAGTTAAACTCTTAATTTGTTGAATCTTACTAGCTCCATCAAGTTCAGCAGCTTCATAATATGATTTATCAATACTCATAATTGCAGTATAAAACATAATAGAATTCCATCCACTACCCTTCCAAGCATCCATTAAAATTGCAAAGAATTTAAATAAATTTAATCCTTCATTACCACCAACATTATCACCAAACCAATAAATTGGTGTCTTTATTAAACCTAAATTCATTAAAATATTATTAATAACACCATTTTGATCTTTAAATAAGTTATTCCAAATACCAATAACAGTAGGCCAACTTAAGAAATTAGGTAAACAAAGAATAATTAATATTAATTTAGAAGCAAAAGTTGATTTAACTTCACTTAACATAATTGCAAGTAATATTGAGAAAGGGAAAACTAATAAGATTTTTATAACATTAATAATTAAAGTATTAACAACAGCTAATCCAAATTGTCCTCCATTTTCTCCAAATATTTTACTAAATTGAATAAAAGACCAATTGTTTCTAAATAATTCTGTTAAAGGTGAATTTAAAGCTAAGTTAAAATCAGATTTAAAAGCAGCTAAGATAAAAATTAAAGGAAGATATCCAAATAAGAATGCTAAAAAACCAGCTGGTAAGATAAACCAAAATATAGATGCATATTTTTTTATCTTTACTCCTATTCTATGAAAATAGTTAACTTTCTTAACATTAAGCTTTTTAATTCCTCTTCTTTTTACGCTTAAACTAATCATAAACCCTGCAGAACCCCAATATTTTTATTTATTTTTATACCAATTATTTACTTCGTTTTTAACAGCTTCTTTCCAGTAACGACTATTATAAGTCTTTCTAGCATTTTCTAATTTATCAATTCCTTTATTAATAATATTTTGCAATTGAGTAACTACATAATTTCTTGCTAATAAATCAACTTTAGAAAATTCAGTTAAAACTGGATGTAAAGCAAATGAATCTAAAATGACTCTACTTTCATCAGTCATTAAAACTTCCCAGGCATCAAAACCAACTTCAGCTACAGGCCACCATTTTCTAGCAACATCTCCATTAACTGTAGTTTGATATTGGCTAGTTCCACTAATTTCATCATAGAATTTTGGTAAAACTTTTACATATTCTTCACTACTATTACCAGTTAAAAGTTTAACTGCATCTTTATCATCTTTTGTAGTTTTTTCGTAATGAATTCCTTCAGTACCTGCAACATTTAAAATAGTTGCTTCTTCAGTTAATTTATAATTAATCCAATCTAATGTATAAGCAGCATTTTTACTACTAGCAACAGGAACAGTTATATAATAACCAACACCTCTAGAATCACGAGATTTACCTTCGGTTTGAACATTAGTTCCAAGCTTTCCATCTCCTTTAATAAAGACTTCCCATTGAACTAAAGCATCATCACTAGCAAAACCATATTGATGATCATTTTTACCATAAACATATTCTTTTTTACTACTTTCAGTTATAACATCACTTGGAAATCCTTTATAAGAAGAAATCAATGAACTTCTTAAATTAGTAACGTTCCAATAAGATATAACCATACAACTACTAAAACCACTTACAAAGTTATTCATACAAGCACTTTCTGTTTGTGATGACCAACCTTGAGCAATAATATTACCAGTTGCTAAAGTGTTCATATATTTTAAATATTCTTCCATACGATCTGAAAATAGCATATTTTGAATTTCATTATTATCATTAACAAAGAAATTACATGGAACATCAAAAGCAGCAGTAAAAGGATTAGCTTCACTCATTGTTCCAGGAAGACCTAAAGCATGATAATTTGTATCACTACCATATTTTGTTTGTAAAGCTTTTAAAGCTTCATCAACTTCAGTAATAGTTTTAGGAAGTTTATTAATATTTACACTCTTTAAATGGTCAAAATTCCAAATAAGTCCAACATTAACCATTGAAGTATGACCAATTTCAGGTAAAGCATAAATCTTACCGTTATAAGTAACAGCATCCCATTGCTCTTGAGTAATCTTTGCACAAGTTTTAAGATTAGGACAATATTTATCGATACCATCAGTTAAATCTGTAAAATAACCTTGAGTAACATAATTATTAAATAATGTAGGAGATATCTTAAGCATATCAATCTTTTCTTTTCCAGTTAACATTGCTTGAACTTGAGTATCCGCTGCTCCTTCACTTGTTTGATTATATTTAACTTTATAACCAGTAATTTTTTCTAATTGTTTAGGAATATAACTATTTTGAAAGAAATCATTACTTTTAGTACTATTAGGAAAGTAAGTATTTAAAGTTATATTACTTTTATTTTTATTTACATCAATTGTCCAATCAGCTGTTGGATCAATCGCACTTCCACATGAAGTAATTATGCTAATTAATGCTAAACTAGTAGCAATTAAATATCCTTTCTTTCTCATAGTTAAATCCTCCTATTACCACTCGTTTGTATAACAAACGTTTTGAATTAAATATTTATCACCTTTTTTATAAGTATTACCAGATTTATATTTACCATCTTCTTTTCTAGTACCATATTCAAAGCTACTAGCAAAAGCACCTTGAGAATATCCATCTCTTAATAAATCTGAATCAGGATAAAAATCATATTTGATAGTACTTTCTTTACGATATTCAGTAATATCATCACTAATATATCTACTAATTTTAATATTATCCCAAACTACATTTTCAGTTTTAGCACCACAATCCCAGTTCCATACATTTCCAACAACTGGACAATAAGATGAAGCAACTAAAACTCTATAATAAGTAGTTACATCTTCACCATTTTCAATAAGTGGAGTTTTACCATCTTCTTCATAATGTAAATCACTAAATGTTTCAACTTTACCTGTTGCTAAATTAGTAACATTTAAAATCCATCCATTACTATATCCAACAGCTTCAAAATTTAAATCATCACATCCAGAATATTCTTTTGTAGTACTATCATAATATTTAGATGTTGTAATTATTTTATCTTGATAAACAAAGAATCCTTGGGTTCCATGTGATTTAGAACCACAATTTCTAAATAACTTCCAAACTAATTTATCACCACTAACTGTACCAATTAAGCCGAGATCTGCATGGTTTTTAGCTTGTAAATTAAAGAAAATATAAGCATTCCAATGATCTCCATCTTCAGTTTGACGATATTTCATTTCACTTAATCTAACATTAGCATTAGCATAAGCAAAACCATTTATATTAGTTCCATTTTCACCTTTTCCTACTCCAGTTGTAGAAAACATATAATTATATGCACCAGCATTAAGTTCTAAGATATTTGATTGCAAATTCATATCTTCTCTATAATCTTCTCGACCTAAATAAGAATATCCTTTACCATCTCCTGATACGGCATATGAATTTTTATGTTTTTCTGTATAAGTTAAGGCATTACTTTTAATATCATTACCAACATAGTCATGGCCATCAAAAACATACCAATTACTTGCTTTTGCTCTTTTAAATATTTGATTAAAATTACTATCTTGAACTTGTAATTTAACCTTAGTTGATGAATTTTCTCCAGCAATTCTTATTGCTTTATATAAGTTAGTAAATGTATTAGATTCTAATTTACTTCCTTTATATTTTAAGTCAGTTGGAATAGATCCATCTTCATTATAAATAGAAAATGGAGCAGTTAATTTAATCTTACTAGAATCTTCTTTTATACCATCATAAATATTTGGATTTGTAATAGATGGTTCATTTTTTGGTGGATTATCTATTTTATTACCACATCCAACTAAAGTTAAACTAATAAGACCTATTCCTAAATAATAAGATATATTCTTTATATTCATAAATTATTATCTTTCAATAGCTTTTTCTAATTGAGTGTAACCATCAATTCTAGTAATTAATTTTTGTTGAACTGCACTTAAAGCATTAAATTTAGGTAATGTTTTTATAACAATTGCACTATCTTTAGTATCAGTATCTTTAATTTTAGCAATTTCTTGTTCAACATCTAATACTTCTTTAGTTCTTAAAGTAGTAGGTGCGATTTGTTCATAACTAATATCATAAATATCTTTATCTTTAACATCATTATGATAATTAATTAAGCCATAATTATCTAAAATAATTTCACAATCTGCATCATTTTTTTCTGCACCTGCTAATAAGTTATAGGTTTCACCAGGTTTGCAGCACATTTCGCTATCTCCGCCGTATTCTTCATCAGTAAGTCCTTCAGGTACACTACCTTTAGCTTCACTAACAACAATATTTTTAAAGTAAGCTCCACACATAAAATCAGGTGCATAACTTCCTTCTTCAACTTTATCATTACCAGCAACTAAATCTAAAGAAATATTAGCTCTAGGAGTACCACGACCATTAATATTTGTATAGTCATAATTCTTCTTAAATGATTTAGTAGTTCCATCTTTATATGTAACTTCGATCGCTAAATCATTAGTCCAAACTTCTTCAGCTTTATCAAATACATAAGTAAGAGTCATTTTAACATCACCATCTGGTGTATATTCTTGTTTCTCATTATCCCAAGTAGATGTTAAAATTACTTCTTTATTATCATATTCTAAAATTTTAGAATCAGATTGAGTTTCACCTTTAAGATAATACCAATTACCAGTATCTGTATCCATATAAATACCTTGGTTAGACCAGTTATATGAATCAGTTTGAGATAAAGTAATTAAAGGTTCAACTTTTTGATCTTTAGAGTAAGATGGTCTAATTTTAGATTGAGTTAAATCAAATTTATAAGTGATTTCTCTCATACCTGTAAAAGCATGAGGATTATATCTAATAGATGTATCTAATAAAGGTAATAAGTTCCAGCTAGCTGTTTTTAAAGTTTCATGTCTTAATAAATAATAAGGTTGATAACTTTGTTTTAAACAATCAGTAGTAACATATAATCTATTATATTTTTCACCAATATTTGTATCAACATAACCTGCTACATATTGAGTATAGCCATCTAAAGCACCATTATTTTCTGTATTATAATAGAACCATTGGTCATAAATATTATCACCTCTAATAGAATCTACACTTGATCTTTTTTGGAAAATTATAGTATCTGTAGAATCATCTTTAGCTTTTACAAAACTACCATTTTCACAATTTTCATAGACATAGTTAGCAGCTTCATATAAAGATTTAAAATCATAAGTTTTTCCATCTGGAACAAATTCTTCTCCATCCATTTCACCACTAACTACAGTAAATAAATCTAAACGACTATCTTTAAATTTATCTTTATTTTCTTTTTTTGGGGTATTTCCACAAGATGCAAGAATTGCACTTGTGCACAACATCGCAGCAATTGTTATAATATTTTTTTTCATAATTTTTACCTCGTTAATATTTTATTAATAATATTAATATTTGTATATGTTTAATAGGTTTTTTGCTAATAAATTAGAATTAAATACTAATATTTGTTAACTTATTTTGTTGTTTTCTTAATAACTACATTAATCACTTATCTAAATAAGGGATACTCAATGAGTATCCCCCTTTTTAGATTAAATTAAATATTATTAATTAATAATGAATGCTAAATATACTTCTACCATCAGCATCTGTTGAACTATCGACATTATTAGCACCTAATGTGAAGACTTGGTTACCAAAATTAATAGTTCTTCCAGCTGTCCATTGTAAGTTATCAGCTTCTTTTGATTCACCTTCGCCAAGAAGTGTTTCATATTTTTCAGCGATTGAATCAGATTGAATGATATTTAACCATTTAGCACCACAGCTTAAATCTGGTAATACTTTATCAGAATATTTAGGAGTTAAAGTAACACCATAAAGTGATCTTTCACTTGAACCGACTCTAGCTTGTTCTTTTCCAGCATCGACTAAATAATTAACTTTTCCAGTTTCTTGAGTTGCTTTATATCCAGTAATTGTATAATCTCTAGTATAATTTCCACTACAATCAGGATCATCACTAAATTTAATATCAACTTTTAAATTAACTGTAACTTCAGGGAATGTCCAATATTTATTAAATGCATCCCATTTAGCTTTACCAATTGAAGTTGTTCCGATTTCTCTTTCTCCCATAGTAGCAATATTGAAACCGCCATCTATTGAAGGAACTTCTGTAAATGTATAGATATCTCTTTCTGTTCCATCAGTTAAATCTTTATTAGCTTCCATAGATCCTGCATCAAAATAGACACCAACTAATTTATTAATAACTGTACTTGAACCAAGATAAATTTGTGCAAATGTTTCTTGTTCAGCATTATATGAAGGAATTAATGAAGATTTTGATAAGTCCCATGTCATATCCATATTTTTCCATTTATATGGATCAGCCCAAGTAATGTAACGTGGACCAGCCATACCTGCTATATAATTAGCAGCTCTAAATCCACTCCAAACGTTCTTTGTTGGATCACCAGCAGTTGAGAATCCACTATTTCCATCTTTGAATAATGATTTATCACTACCGATAGGTAACATTTCGATTCTATTGAATTTAGCATGTTTTGTTGGATTATTACTTTCATCTTTTCCAATTAAACTTGTGAATATATATGATTTTTTACTACTATCAACTGTTAATGCATAATCTTTAAACCATCCAACAGCTTTTCCATCAGCAAATTTTTCATGAGAATCAAATTCATCAGATGTTCCTTCAGCTGTAACTGCATTTAAGTATGCACTTTGGAAAGTATATAACTTATCGGTTGCACCTTTTTTAGTAATATAACCATTTACATTATTTAAATCATCGTGTAATTTACCAATAGCATTAAAGAAGCCTTTAGCTTCAAATAATAAAGCTCCGTCTTCTTTATGTGCTTCATAAACTACTCTAGTATCGCCATAAGCTGAACTTTTAACAGTAATATCGACTGAAACTTCGCCAATAGCAGCAGTAACTATTACTGTTTTTCCACCTTTAACATTAGTAATCTTACAGGATTTACCATCTTCGGAAGGAGTTAATGTAATAGCTTCTTCATCAGTTGCTTCCCAAGTAGGAACACCTTCAACATTTTCTAAAGTTAAAGTGACAGTATCTTCTTTACCAACTTCATCTAAAGTAACAACTTCCTTATCTGCTTTAATAGCAGGTGTTGGAGTAGGCTCTGGTGTTGGCTCTGGTGTAGGTTCAGGTGTTGGCTCTGGTTCTGGTGTTGGATTATCTGAAGAACCACCACAACTTGCTAAACCACCTAAAGTAAGTAATGACATAGCAGCTAATGTCATAAATAATTTTCTTTTTTTCATATTCGCTCCTTTTAAATTGAAAATAAGTTTGTGCACTGAAAGCGCTTACAATGATATTATATTTTTTATTTTTCTAAATAAAATATTTTGCCATTCATAGACTAATTTAAAATTATGCAATCTTAATTTTTGTATATTTTTAACACTAATTATCATTAAAAATATCGTTCAATCTTAATTTTAAGCAAAGATTACTAAAATAATTGAAAATTATTAAGTTAGTATTTTTCCTTATTATTAGTTATTTATATATAAATATAAAAAGGTAATCAATCTAATAATGACTACCTTTATATAATATTTAATATAAATACATATATTATTTAATCGATTTTGTAGTAATAAAATCAAATAAATGAATTTTACCCATATCAAAATGAATTTTAAATTCTTCACCTGACTTATATATTCTTTCCATAAATGGAACTTTAGCTACTAATTCAAAATTACTTAAATTAATATGAACATAAAATTCATTACCTAATAATTCTGATAAAGAAATAATAGGGTTAAAATATTTACTCTTTTCATATTGCTTATTAGCATCAATATGATGATGAATATCTTCTGGTCTAATAGCAAAATATATTTCATGAGGTTTATTATTTTTAATTTTATTTAAACAATCTTTCTTTTCTAATAAAGAAGTTAAGTTTTCATTAGCTTTTAATAAAGCTTTTTCATCTTTCTTTTTCTTATTAGATTCTAAATTAATGAATTCTTCTTCTTTTTTAATTTCTTCATCAAGATTAATATCTAAATTATTATAAAATTCATCATGTTTAATCTTAAATTCATTAGGTAATTCAATAAAATTAGATTCATCAAAATAAATAATCCCATTATTATAAATGCATTTACATATATTAGTTGATGGGGATCCAATAAATTCTGCGACAAATTTATTATTTGGATTATCATAAATTTCTTTTGGTGTACCAATCTGTTGAATATATCCATCTTTCATAACTACAATTTTATCAGCCATGGTCATAGCTTCTGTTTGATCATGAGTAACATAAATTGTTGTAGCATTCATCTTTTTATGAAGTCTAATAATTTCACTTCTCATTTGAACACGTAATTTAGCATCTAAATTACTTAAAGGTTCATCCATTAAAAATACTTTAGCATCTCTAACAATTGCTCTACCTAAAGCGACACGTTGTCTTTGTCCGCCACTTAATTCTTTAGGTTTACGGTTTAAATAATCAGTTAAACCTAATATTTCAGCAGCATTTAATACTCTTTTATTGATTTCTTCTTTTGGATAATTTCTCATTTTTAATCCAAAAGCGATATTATCATAAACATTCATATGAGGATAAAGAGCATAACTTTGGAAAACTAAAGCAATATTTCTATCTTTAGGAGATAATAAATTTGAATATTGTTTATCAATATATAAATCTCCATCAGTAATTTCTTCAAGACCTGCAATCATTCTTAAAGTAGTAGATTTACCACATCCAGATGGACCAACAAAAACTACAAATTCATGCTTTTTAACATTTAAATTAAAATCATGAACTGCAACTACTCCATTAGGATAAGTCTTTGAAATATGTTCCAATTTAATATATTCATTATCAGTTAAGTTAGAATTTATTTCTGGTTTTGTCTCTATTTTTTCTTCTTTCTTTTTCTTAAAAAAGCCTAATTTCATATTAAAAACCCTCCTAATCCCCATTATTTTTCAAAAATTCCATTACATCATTATATCTTTTAATTGAAGGAATTGCACCTTTAGTTAGAGTAGTTAAAGCTCCCATTGCATTAGCAAATTTTAATGAATAATCTAAATCAAAATCATTAGCTAAGCAATAAGCAAAAGCACCATTAAAAGAATCTCCAGCAGCAACTGTATCAACTGGTTTTATTTTAAAAGCAGTTTGATAAATTACAAGATCCTTATTGACTAATAAAGAACCTTTTTCTCCTAATGTACAAATTACGTTTTTTATACCTCTAGTAAGTAATTCTTCTGCAGCAATATGAGCATCTTCAATTGTTAAAACTTCTTTATTAACTAAAAATCCAAGTTCTTTTTCGTTTGGTGTTAAATAATCGATTAAAGGATAAATATCTTTTGATATTTCTCTAGCAGGTGCTGGATTTACTATCGTTATTAAATTATTTTCTTTAGCAACTTTAATTCCGTATTCCGTAATTTCTCTTCTCATTTCGAATTGAGTTAAGAAAATATCACATTTTTTAAGTTCATCAATTGCTAAATCTTCTTTTTGAAAATCATGATTTGCACCTAAAACTATGCAAATTCTATTTTGGCCATTTCCATCAAGTTGAACACAACCAATTCCAGTAGATTCTTCAGATCTTTTAATAAAATCAGTACTAATATTTTCTTTTTTTAATATTTCGATAAAATTATCACCAAAATTATCTTTACCAACTTTACCATTAATTACTAAATCACCACCAAGTCTAGATATAGCAATACATTGATTAGCACCTTTTCCACCAGGAAAAGTTTCGAATTTATTGCCAACTACACTTTCTTTTGCTTCTGGAAATCTATCCATTGATGTTACTAAATCATAAACAAAAGAACCAAGAATAAAAATCTTCTTCATTTTATTTACACTCCTTACTTAAAGCTTCTCCTAAAGCTCCATTTGGATGAAATTTAAAGAAATCTTCTTTTTTAAAGTCATATGATTTTGATAAAGCACAAGCTATAGCATCGCCTAATACTAAAGCTAATGTCGAAGATACAGTTGGTGCTAAACCTAAATGATCTGCTTCTTTTTCAAAATGATATATTAATTGATAATCAGTATTTTTAGCTAAATAAGAATCCTTTTTACTAGTAAATCCAATAGTTTTACAACCGATATTTCTTAAAGGATTAATGTTTTGAGTAACTTCTTTAGTTGTTCCACTATTAGATAATAAGATTACAATATCATCTTTAGTAATCATTCCTAAATCACCATGACATGCTTCTGTTCCATGAACAAAAAATGAAGGTGTACCAGTTGAAGAGAATGTTGCAGCTAATTTTTCACAAATATGACCAGATTTACCAACACCTAAAAATACTACTTTTCCTTTAGTATTTTTAATAGCATTTATAACTTTTTCTATTTCTTCATAATCTAAATTAGCTTTCATTAAAGAAATAGCATCGTATTCTTTATTAATTACATTTTCTAAATCAGTTTTATACATAAAACTAGCTCCTTTTAATTAAAAACAATTTCAAATAATGATGTGTTATAAATTGGACTCCATTGAGAAACTTGCATAAACATTCTTTTTCCATCATTATCCATCATACATTCATTAATAAATCCTCCATAAAGTAATGGGAATTTATCAAAATTAATAACTTTAATTTTTTCTTTAAATTCTTCTAATAAAGAATCTGAAAGATAGAAATTAATACCATCTTCATCTAAATTAGATATAATCCATTTATTTAAATATGGATTAAACATAATAGATCCTTCACTAGAATGATTATGATTTAATATATAGAAATAATCATCTTTATTAGTTACTAATAAAGATTTAAATTCTTTATTTTTTGTTAATATTAAATATTTATCTTTATGTTCAATATCTATTTTTTTAACTTTTAATAAACAAGTATTTCCAAATCTTCCACCAGGATTAGCTAATAAATATATAAATTCTTTATCATCCTTATTTAAAAATGGGTAAATTTGACCAAATTGTTCACTATCACTACATTTAAAATTGACATTTTCTACTTTTTTAAAATTCTTTAAATCATAATATTTTGCTTTTAATAATTGATTTTCTGTTACAAACCATTCTCCAGGTTTTCCCCAATATCTAACAGACATATAAAATACATAAATATCATCATTAATTCTAATTCCACCAGTAGGAATCTTAGTAACTTCTTTATGATTGTTTATATCTAAATTTAATTCTAAATTTTCATCATGTTGACCTTGGATAATTGGTTTAATAAGTTTATTATCATAAGAGATTATTTCTTTAAAATGAATATTATTAGAAAATTCTTTATTAATAGATTTAGCAATAAAATTACTATTCCGCATTCCTTTATTACAGTCTTTTCCAGAAAAACTATCTCCATAAAGAAATAAACAATTATCTTTATTATCAATACAGATTCCTAAATCAGTAGAACCAATATGACTATTTTTAAATAATTCTTTATTAATAGACTCTTCTCCAGTAACAAATCCTAGATTATTAATATATTTAATTCCTTTATCTAAAGTAAAAGAATTCTTTAATCTATTATTAACATATAGAGTAACAATTTCATTAATTTCATCTACTTGATAATAAGTAACATAGTTATCTAAAAAAGCACTGTCATTAACTTCAATTTCCTTAATTTTATAGCCGTTTAGGTGGGTTTTTGCTTTTTCTAATGGCATATTGATAATATTTCTAACAGGTATTTTCATACTATTTTAATACAACCTCCACAATAGAAGTATTATAAATTGGTGTCCATTGAGATAATTGAATATAGATTCTTTGACCATCAGTATCAGTGTATTTATCATAAACAAATCCACCATATAGCCCAAAGAAATCACTACTAGAAACTACTTTATGAATATCATTATATGGTCCATATACGTTATCAGCTAAAGCAAAACAAATACTATTTCCTCTTAATGTAGAATAAATGTATTTATCTAAATATTTACTATACATAATAGATGGTTCACTAACTGAAGGACTTAATACATAATATGGATTTTCATTTAATAACTTAATTCCTTCACTACCTTTTTTCCATATATTATTACCAATTAAATATTCATATTCATCTTTATTTTCAAAACTATCTTTTTTAACTCTAAACATAATAGCTCCATCATTTCTTCCTCCCGGAATTGATGTAAAATAAACATAATCTTCATTTTTTGGATCAATAAATGGATAAATTTGTCCTGCATAAAATAATTCATCATCATTCCATCTAAGACCAGGAACATCAATAAATTCACTATAAGTATTATCTTTAGCTTTTACACATTGGTTATAAGTGACATTCCATGATCCGCCTACTCCCCAATATCTAATTGACATATAGAAAATATATACTGTTCCATTGACAGTTATACCACCTGTTGGAATCTTAGTAACTTCAACATTTTTATTAAATTCATTACCTTGTTGATGAGCACCTTGACTAAAAGGTTTAATCATCCCATTTTCATAAGTTATAACATCATCAAACTTAAGTCCATCTGTTAAATTATAATCACTACTAATAGCCATGAAATTAGAGTTCCAAAATCCTCCCATATTATCACCACTAAAAGTATCTCCATATAATAACATTGTCTTATTATTAGGGATTTCAAAAGGAATTCCTAAGTCAGTTCCTCTAGCACCACTATTAAGAAGTAATTCACTATTTTGCGATTCTGGTCCAGTAATATAATTAATTTTATTAATATAATTTACTAGATCATTATCCATACTTATAGCACTATCTTGCCTTTTAGAAATATTAATTTCAACTCTTTGACCTTTTTCAATCTTATCACCTACTTTTAAATTATTTCCATAAGACAAAATTCTACCTTCAATGAGTTCCGAAGTAGGAACATGATTTTCTTTAAATAAGAAATCTGTTCCTACTTTAAGTTTCGCTTCTTTTAAAGTTAAACTATATAAATCTGGTAATGTAATATATTCTTTATTTTCATTACAAGAGAATATTGTCAAAAGAAGCGGTAAAATACATAACGTTTTTATATAATTTTTATTCATAATCTAGTTCCTATTTCTTTCTTTTTAAGAAGAAAATAATAGCTCCAACAATAATACCTACACCGGCAACACCACCGATAATTCCACCAGCAATAGCTCCAGTATTACTCTTCTTTTCTTCATTTTTCTTTAATACAGTAACAACAATAGAATCTTTTTTACCATTAGTAGTTTCAACACTTATTTCACAAACACCTTCACCAATAGCTTCAATTTTGCCATTATTTACTTTACAAACTGCTTCATTACTTGAAGTCCATTTGACATCTTTATTTGTTGCATCACTTGGAGTAATTGTATAAGTTAAATCCTTAGTTTCTCCAACAAAAAGTTCTAGATCTTCACTATTTATTTCGATTTTGGTTGCTTCAGTTGAGAAAGGAGTTTCACTTAAAAATCTAATATTTACATTATCAACATATAAAGTATCACCAACATTATGAGGTGTGAAAAGCCATCTAACGCTATTCCATTGAATTTTATCTTGCATGACTTGGAAATCTAAAGTAACTCTAGTATAACCATTTGATAATACTTCTTTCTTAAAATTATAATGAGCACTTTCAGCACCACTAGTAGTTACATAACTATCATCATAATTAATCTTAGATAAATCTAATTTATAATAAGAAACATTAGCTCCACCAACAAAGCAAGAATTAATTTCTGTATAAGTTATAGGATCATCACTAATTGTCAATTTATAATCATATTGGAATCTAACTAAATCACCAATTGTTAAATCATCTGGTGTCATTAAAAACATTGAAGAATAGTTTTTAGCATCACTTGCATCATTTTTGCCAATAGAAGCAACTTTATTATCACCATCTTTAACAATACGTCCAGGATTATCTAAACTAACACTTCCCCAAGCACCTTCTAATTGCTTTTCACTAAATTTAGTACCTTCATCAAACTTTTCAAAATCACCATTAACTACTAAATTCTTATCTTCATAATAAGTTTTTGTAGGATCAAAAGCATTTTCATAAGTTGGTTTTATGCTAAAATAAGAAATAGAAAGTTCACTAGAGCCCCTATATTCTAACTGGACTTTCTTTGCATCACTTATTTTATTAAATGTACCTATATATGAATTTTTAGTTGTAGAAACACCATCTTTAATGATTTCAATTTCTTTAACTGAAGTTTTTTCGCTGTTTAATATATTGAGTTTTAAATTAGCGTCACTTGCTAATTCTCCATCAAACTTAATTTCTGTAGTATATAAATTTTCATTTAATGAATCAATTTCTAATCCATAAATACCATCATTAGTTAATTTAACATTACCATTACCTAAAGTAACATTTTGACCATATAATTTATTTTCATTTGGAGTCATTGTTAATGTTGAAGTAGCATAATCTAAAAATCCTTCAAAATCTCCACCTTTAAAGATATTTTCAGTGGTTCCAGTTTTAGTCATCTTAAAATTGTCAGCATAAATAGTTGCACTATTAATATTGCACCAGAAATGCATTGAATCATAAACTTTATCTTCAAATTTTCTAGTATATTCAATATGTTTCCAATTATTAGCTAAATCAGTAGTTTTAACATCTTTATTTTGGCTAGAATCAAAGATATTAACTTCAGGTAATCTATTTCCATCAGTTATACACCAAAAAGCAAATCCAATATTATCGGTACTACCATCTACTTTATAATCAAATTCAATCTTATATTCTCCACCTTTTTCAATGTTTAATAATTTATAGAAAGATGAGAATCCATTACCCATAAATTTGATAACAGTATTACTAGAATTATTTTCTTCTTTAGTAACATAAGCTTTACCATCAAATGTACCCATTCCACTAATAACACTATCACCACTAGGAGCAGCACTAGGAACAACATATTCCCCAGCACCAATTTTAAAATCACCATTATAAACTATATTTTCGCCATAAATATAGTTTGCTTTTGCTTCATTACTTACATTAGCTAAAGGTAAACTGACGCCCTGAGCTAATCCAAATAATGCTAAACTTAATAAATATTTTTTCATTATTATCCTCCCTAAAATAATTTATTAATCTTCTAAAGGTAATCTTTCTTCTTTAGAAGGCATTTCCTTTTTAATAAGATATGGCTTAACTGTATAAAAATATGCAGTTGAAGACCAATCATCACATCTATTATTGTTATGACCATGTTCAATAGTAACTTTTATTGATTTCTTAAAAGTAATAGGATCCATTATGTGATATCGATAATAAGTAATTTTCCCTTTCCAATTATCATCACCACCTAAAATAATCCCATGATATGGCGCATTATATTCTTGATTAGGACACCAAGCCATATTGACATAATCTTCTGTTCCTGTTCCATGAATTGAAGGATTATTTTCTCCATCAATAAAGATAAAATCATCCCCTTCACCAGGCCAATCCCATTCTTTTGAATCACTTAAATTATGAATATTTAAATTACATCCAACATAATGTCCTTCACCGATAATATCTAATAAAACATAATTATCTTTACCACTTACATTTTGTCCGCCAAATAAAAATTCTTTACGGTCTTTAAATAAATGATAATCTTTGCCATTAGTTGGATTATTTCTATTCCAAATAGCACCAAAATAACATATTTCATCTTTAAAATTGATTTCTTCATAATCAATATAGAAATAAAGCATTAAAGTTAAATCACATTCATTTACTATTTCAATTTTACAAGATTTTTTAAAAGGCATTGGCCACCAAGAATTTAACCCTCGACCATCTTGAGGAGACATTTGTAAAGGTTCACTAACAAAATTCTTACTTATTCCATGACCCATTCCAAAAAAATCACCTAATGGAACTAATACACTTGGATAATCATTATCATCATAAAAAACTTTAATATAAACTTTTCTAAAAGCATTTTTCTCGATAATATCCCCAAAATTCATTTGGGTCATCCAAATATGAGTAATTAAACAAGATCCACAAACATCAAATATAACTTTACTTTCATTAGGTTTTATATAAATACGATCATCATTACCACCAGTTTTATCATAAGATGATACTCTTTTTCTAATTCCTTCTTTTTTAAAATAAATATTAGATAAATTATTACCAAACATAATTATTTAACACCAGTTAAACTGATGCCCTCCTTAATAAATCTTTGAACAATTATAAATACAACAATAGCTGGAATAAGTGATATAAATGAAGCAGCTAAAACAGCACCATATCCAACAGTATTAATATCTTGGAATAATGAATTAATTAAAGTCATTATTTGAGTATATTGAGAATGAGCCTTATCAATAGTTAAAGTAGGCCATAAATAAGAATTATAATAACCAATAAATGTACCTGCTCCCATAATAACCATTGGAGTTAATGAATTAGGAACAAATATTTTAAAGAATATTTCAATTGAATTACATCCATCAACTCGAGCAGCTTCATCATAATCTTTAGGAAATCCTAAATAGAATTGCTTAAAAAAGAATATATTATAAGCATTAGCTAGACCAGGAACTATTAAAACCAAAATAGTATTAAGCATTCCTAAACTAGAAACAACACTAATTGAAGTTAATAAAATTGTAATACCTGGAATAAACATCGTTGATATAACTATTACCCATATAATTTTCTTAAAAGGAAAATTAAGTCTAGCAAAAGCATAACCTGCAATTGAATTAATGAATAAAGATAAAACCATTGATATAGTTGCAACAAGTAAAGTCATTCCAAACGATTGGAAGAAATTAACACCAATTGTTGTATATTGTAAATAAAATAATCTAGCAAAATTATCAGTAGTCCATTGATGAGGAAATATATGAAAATCCAAACTAAATATTTCTTTTTTATCTTTAAACATTGATAAAATAGTAAAGAATAAAGGTAAAAAGATATTAATTAAAACTATGATTACTATTAAATAAAGTAATATTTCAATAACTCTACTTTTAGTAGTTTTAGTTTTTCTTTTATTTCTAGAATCTAACTTATCCATAATTATTCACCCTTTTTCTTTCTATTTGATAAAGAAAAAACAATCGCATTAAGTGCTCCAATAAATATCATTATAACTATTGAAGAAGCTATTATTTCACTTTGAGAAACATTACCATTAGCTCTAGCATGAATTAAATATAATACAGGTGTCATTGTAGAATTTAATGGTTGACCATTTGTCATAAGCATAGGTATCTCAAACATCTGTAAATTTGCAGTAACTAAAGTAACAATAATTAATACAAAATAATTCTTTAAACAAGGTAAAACTATATACCACATCTGCTTCCAAAAATTAGCACCATCTATTTCACTAGCTTCATAATAATCTTTAGGAATATTAATTAAACCTGAATAAAATATTAAGGTAGTATAACCAGATCCAATCCAAATAGTAGGAACAATTATTGATATATAAGCCCAGAATTTAGAATAAGTAAACGCAATAGGTTCAATATCCATCCATCCTAAAATACCATTAATTACTCCACCATTATAATAAGTTAATAAAGTAAAAATACATCCTACTACAATCCCAGAAAATAAATAAGGTAAATAAATTATTGTTCTAGCAAATATACCAAATCTATTCTTAATTCTTACTAAAATATTAGCAAATAAGAAAGCACCTATTACTTGCAAAATTACAATAAATAGTGTCATTATGCAGACATTTAGTAAAGATTTAACGAAATTTTGATTTTTAAAAATCTTAATATAATTACTAAAACCAGCAAAAATAGCTTCATTAGGTCCAGATTCAAAATAGAAAAATGATCTATATATTGCCATTATTAAAGGAACAATTACGAAAATAGTTAATAAAATAACAGCTGGAGCAATAAGTAAATATCCAGATACTTTTTCTTCTTTAACAATATTTTTTGGTAATATTGAAAACTTCTTCATAAACCTATAAACGTGGATTCTTTCCACTTAAAGAATTATCATTAATAATCTTAGTGACAGCTTTATCACATTTATCAATAGAACTATCAATATCTTTTCCCATTGCTGCTTCTTCTAATAACCCTTCAACAGCAACACTAATATTCCAATCATATATTGGTTCTAAAATAGCTTTATTAGATACACCACTAATAACATCAATCCAACTAGAAGGAACATCATTTTGTTCATTCTTTTTCTTATCTAATATAGTTTGTATTGACTTTCTAGGAGATGCTTTTGAGTAAAATGCTCTAGTAAAATAATCAACTGTTTGTTCTTCATTTTCCGCAGTTAAAAATTTAATAACTTCTATAGCTTTATCTACATTTTTACATTCACTAGATATAACATAAGCCCATCCACCATTAGTAGCAGTAACTTTATCTTGATTACCATCAAATGTTGGCATAATAGCAAATCCAATATCATCTTTAATATCTTTATATTGATTTAAAACAGTCGATATTGACCAACTACCACAAGTAGTCATAACTGCTTTTCCATCGCATACATCAAAAACAGATTCAGTATATTCGCCACTTGATAAAGGAACATATCCATTAGAATATAAATCTTTCCATAAATTAGCTAAATCTTTATAACCTTTTTCTTTAATTCTAGAAGTAGACCAATCTTCAGTGATAGCAAGTCCTCCTGTAGCACTATGTTGCATACCCCAAGTACCCCAAGCACAAGCAACCCCAGTTGGTACACCAAAAGGATAAATATTTTTCTTATTATCTTTTCTTAAATTAGTTTTAATATTTTTACATAAATCTAAGAAATCACTCCATTTAGTAGGAACATTATCTTTATTACCATATTGCTTTAATAATTTCTTATTATAAGCAACTATAGTTGATGGCTCCATAACAATAGGGAATCCATAATATTTATTATTATATGTAATAGCTTCTTTAGCAGTATCTTTTAAATCATCCCAAACTTTATTATCTAAATAACTTGATAAATCAATAGCTCTACCTGCTTGAACTTCTTTATATAGATTACCATAAGATACCATATAAATATCAGGTACATTCTTAGCTTCATAACTTGATCTAATTAAATCATCAAAATCATTCTTATTAATATAAGTTTGATCAAGTTGAATACCATCATCTTTTATTTTATTGAATGCTTTTCTTTGAGAAATATTAATTTGATTTTCCCATTCCTCAAAATCCATCATCCACATCTTAATATGTGTTGCATTTTCTTCTACAAATTCTTTTTCATCATCAATTATTATATCTGATGGTGGTTTACATGAAAATAAACAAGAAATTGCACAAAAACTTAATAAGTATAGCTTTCTTCTTTTCATATTTGCTCCTATTTAATTTAACTTTATTATGACTAATAAGCCTTAATAATAATAGAGCAAAAAACTTTTAAATGATAACAAAAATTTGGAAATCGCTATTGTCTTTATTTTTTTGATTTATTTTTTTCGTTTTTATATTGTGTCGGATATCGTCCATCTAATTTATAAAACCAACGTGAAAAAGTTTGAGGTTCATTAAAATTAAGTAACATTGATATTTCTTTAATAGATTTAAAAGAATTTCTAATCAAGTTTTTAGCATAACCTAATCTTAAATTATCATAATATTTTTTTGGAGTAGTATGAAATGTCTTATTAAATAATTCATTTAATGCCCAACTAGATAAATTACTTTTGAGTTCAAAATCTTTAAGAGTTAAATTATTTTGTAAATTCTCAGTCATATAGCGAGTAATCATACTAACCATATCAAAATTTTCACTATCTTCTTTATAACCAATAGCATCGCTAATATACATTGATAATAATAATTTTAATGTTCCTTCCATATGTAATTTCTTTAAAGGATCATCAAAAGTATACTCATTTATTAAATGTAACATTAAACTTCTTACTAAAGATGGATTAGTTGAATGAATAACAAGTGGTAAATTTAACCCTAATTCCTTTAAATAATTAGGTCTAAAATAAGTTAATTCTTTATCACTCATATATTCTTTTTCTTTCATTGATACAGGAATAATAGGTGATAATTCATCTTCATTAAAATCAAAATGAATATGAGGTTGACAACAATTCTCCTTATACCATCTAATAATATGATGTTTATTAGGAGGAATTAATATTAAATCTCCTTCTTTTACTATATAAGTATCATCATCAAATTCTATCTTCATCATTCCTTTATCAATAAATATCAGTTCGAAATCAAAAATAGATCTATTAATAAAATAATCAGGAAGCCATGTATGATACATTGCAAGTCTTATATAAGGTTTAAAATTGAGTTCCATCTTATTTATTATGATACAACATTATTAAAAAGAAATAACTAAAATTTGTATGCTCATTTTAATTGATAATAAATCTATTTATCTTATATATAAATAATTTTAAATAATATTAAAAGTTCTATATAGCATTAAATAATTACTATCAAATATTTATTTGTTAATCATTAAATATTATTTTTAACTATTATTTTTATTAAAAATACAATAAGTATGCAAAACTTAACTTATTTTTTTAATTTTTTTACATAAAAGTACCCATTCGGGTACTATGGCCTTATTTTAAATATGTTAATATTTACGCACAAAGGAGAACAAAAAAATGAAAAGAAAAAGAAATAACCTTGCTTTTGCTTTTGTTTTTATGTTAACACTTCCTGCAACATTAGTCTTTTCAAGTTGTGGAAAGCATAAACATAGTTTTAGTAAAGATTGGACTACGACTGAAACAGAGCATTGGCACTCTTGTACAGGTAAAGATTGTGAAGAAAAGAAAGATTTAGGAAATCATGACTTTACTTGGTCTACTAAAACTGAAGCTGGTGTTCATATTGACAAAGTTGAAGCTGGTAAATGTAAAGTATGTAATTATGAAACTATTAGAACTATTAAAGGAACTGCTACTCATAGTTATGATACTACTAAATGGGCATATGATGAAACTAGCCACTGGCACGGTTCTAATTGTAATGATTTAGCTCCAGCTCATGATGTAATGAAAATTGATGAAGCTAATCATAGTGGCGATTGGACTACTAAAGTTGAACCTAATTATGGTGTTGATAAAGTAATCGAAAGAGATTGTGAAGTTTGTGGATATCATGAAGAAAAAACTTTAGAAGGAACTAGACTTGCTCCTAAAAATAGAGAGCTTACAGCTAATATTCCTGAATTAACTTATAACGGTGAGCCTCAACCAGTTGATCCTTATCTTACTATGACTAATAACGAAGGTGGATTGACTGTTGAATATAGAAAAAAAGGTGATAATTTATTTACTAATAATGTCCCTACTAATGCTGGAACATATGAATATGTTGCTAAATTAAACGCAACTGATGAATGGTTAGAAGCTAGAACTTTTGGCGAATATACTATTAATAAGAAAACTATTTATATAAGTGATGGTCCTTATACTATTAATTATGTTGAAAATCCTGCTAATAATGTTTTAGAACTTACAACCGGTACAATCGGTACAAATAATGTATCATTCTGTGTTGATGCTAAATATAATGTTGTTGGTAGAGCTAGTATACCTACAAGTGAAATCTTTATTCGCTTTGTTGGAACTATTAATTATAACGCAAATTATCAAGTAGCAATCGAAGGAAAAGATAGTTTTGAATTAGTTGTTTTAGATACTTCTCCTTTCTATTGTGGTATTCAAGATGTATTATCAATTGGAGGTACTCCAATTATTACTACAAAGATTGCTAAAGGAACTGTTAAAGTTAATGATAAACTCTTTGTTAATGATATCCATAAAGAAATTACTGTTACAGCTATTGAAAAAAATAGAGTTAGTTTAACTTCTGCTACTGTTGGTGATGAAGTTGGCTTTAAAATTTCTGGAGTTACTAAAGATGAATTATCTCGTGGTTATGTTATTTCTACATTAAATACCGTTAAAAATTATGATGTATTTAAAGCTAAAATCACTTTATTAACTAAAGCGGATGGTGGTAGACATACTCCAATAGCTAACGGATATAACCCAACATTAACTTTCCCAGATACTTTTGGACAATTTAGTGGTAAATTTACTTTCCCTGAAGGCCTTGAGATGATTATGCCTGGTACAACTGAGGAAAATATTACTATTACATTAGATATGCCAAAGCCTCTTATTCCTAATGCTAAATTTGATATTTATGAAGGTGGTACAACTATTGGAAGAGGTGAAATTACTACTTTACACGAACATAATGATTTATATTTAAAAACTGGTGTATGTGAAGCATGTAATTTAAATAGACAAACTAAAGCTACATTTACAGATCTTAAATTCACTTCTACTAATAACATATATTATGCTAATGAATATAAATATTATTTAGTAAGTATGATTGCATCTCATATGGCAAATTATACTTATTACTACGATTTTGAAATAAGTGATACTACTAATTTTGAGTTTAATGTATTTGCAACTTCTGGTGGTGAATTAACATTAATTGATGGAAAATCATATAATGCGACAAAACCATTTACGGTAGTTATGAGAGTTAAAGCTAAACAAGCTTCTACTACTGGTGATTGTACTGCAATAGTTACTAGAAGATCACTAAAAGTAATAACACCACCTAGATTGTAAAAGTAATAACGCCTAAATAATTATATATTCCTTCAAGAAAAATCTAAGGGTTAAACCTTAGATTTTTTATTTATAGACAATTTTTTATTATTTATAATAAAAATTAAATATTAGTACCCTACTGGGTACTAATAGATATTAATAAATATGCTAATATTAATCCACAAAGGAGAATAAAAATAAAAAAAGAAATAGTATTTTTGGTTTATTTTCTATTTTTATGTTAGCTATTCCTATAACATTAGTAACTTCAAGTTGTAAGAAAAAGCATCAACATAATTATGAAGAAAATCGGACTATCACTGAAACGGAACATTATCACAAATGTAGTGATACTAATTGTGATGATAAAAAAGATTTAGGGGAACATACCTATTCTAATTGGACTACTAAAACTGAAGCTGGAGTTGATACTAATAAAGTAGAAAAGAGAATTTGTACAGTATGTTCTAAAGAAGAAACTAGGATAATTGAAGATAGTGCTACTCATACTTGGGCTTATAAGTTTGATAATGAATCTCATTGGGAAGAAACTACTTGTAATCATGATCCTCAATTAATTAGAAACGTCACTCCACATAGTTGGTATTACACTTCTAGCGGTGAAAATGGACATAAAAAATATTCAACTTGCCCTACTTCTATTCATGAAGAAATAGTTATTGGACCTATTGCTCATACTTATGATGATGAATCTGATCCTACATGTAATGATTGTGGTTTTACAAGAACTATTACTAATTTAGGTTCATTTAAAGAAATTAGTGATAAAACATATAGTGGATATAATCAAGGTATTAAAGATTATGAATATGAAATTGATGAAGCAATTCAATCTTATTCAGAAATTCAATATAAATCTATAGATGATCCTGAAGAATCTTATTCTACTACTGCTCCAATTGATGCTGGTACATATAATGTAAGAATTTATTGTAATGGTAGCTTGACACATGGAAAAGGTGTAATTGCTACTTCTACTTATAAAATATTACCTTTTGAAGTAGATGTTAGTACTTATTATGAAATCAAATATGATGAAGCAACATATAACGATTCTAATATTAATTTCTTACATTTAGAAACTATAGATATGTATGATGATGATTTCTATGGTAAGACATTTAATTTAATAGCTAATGATCCTAAATATAAAGCTATAGGTAGATATGATATACCTAGAAGTGATTTATATTTAGATACTAATGGAGAAGATAATAATTTTACAATATCTAATAGTATTACTAGTATTAAGGTATTAAATTATGATGATAGTGAACCTCAATTATTAATTCATAATGGTGCTAAGCAAACTGCTTATATGTATAGAGATATCTTAACTATTTATCATGTAGATTTAACAAGTGGAACTATAAGAGTTGGTGATTATTTATATTGTGATACTCTTGATGCACCTTTATTAATTACTAGACTTTATAAAAATATGGATGTTCAAGCAATAACTAAAGGTGAAACTAAGTTTTCAGTTCAATTTAAGAATACTGTAGTAACAGAAGATAATTTTGTTGGCAAATTAGAAATGAAAACTTTAAGAAAGGTCAGTTATGAAGTAGTAAAATATGCTGGTAATCCTTCTTTTGATTCTAAACCATTCACTTGTGAAGTAGGTGTAATTAGATTTATGGAAGTAAGTATTGAGTTAGAAGCTAATACTAAATATCGTTTCCAAGTTCAAACTATAGGAAGTTATGCCTATAGTCATGTTGGAACTGATACACCAATTAAAGTGTATAACGTTACTGGTAAAACTTTATTAACAATGGATTCAGAGATTCACAATAAATTTTATATAGAAAATAATACTAATGAAAAAGTAACTGTTACATTAGTTGTTGGTGCTACTAAAGTAGGTACAGATCCTAAACCAGCAGTTCATAACTTCGTATTATATGTTATTAACTAATCTAAAGTAATAATAAGCATTTATTGAACAAAAGTGAATCAAAATGATTCACGTCCACGACTTAATTGTCGTGGTTTTTTATTTTTTCCTATATAATTTGATTTATGAAATATCGTAATTCAGATTTTCTAAATGATCTCTATTACAAAAGACAAGAATTTTCAGAACTTCTCTCAAAAGCTAAAAACTCTGGCAATTCTGTTTTAATCAACACAATAAGAAAATTAAATAATTCACGTTGGGCTCGACAAATAAATGGAGATATATCAATTCAAGATATTTTTATTGAAGAATTCGATAATTTTTTAGCTGATAATCCAGATTTAGAAATTAGAGAAAGTGTCATTGATAACGTTGATAAAATGAAAAAATGCGGTAATTTTGATTATGGATATACATTTTACGAATGCCCAAATTGTAATAATTTTCATATACAAGGTTTTACATGTAAATCTAGATTTTGTCCTAGATGTGGCAAAAAATATAGAGATAAAATTGGCACTAAAGTAGCATCAAAACTACTTAACATTAAACATAGGCAATTGGTTTTCACTATTCCTTTTGAATTAAGAAAATTTTTTAGAAAAGATAGACATCTTCTATCACTTCTTTTTAAAAGTGTAAATCTAACATTGAATGAAACATTAAAATCTAAGGCTAGATTGGCATTCAAAAAAGAAGAAAGAAAACTTGGTTTCATCTGCTTTCTTCATACTTATGGAAGAGATATGAAACGGCATCCTCATATACACGTTTTATTCGCAGAAAAATTTATGAGAAAAGATGGTACACTTGGAAATTTTTATTATTTAGGCTTTGAAGCTATCCGAAAAAGATATCTTTTCACAGTTTTGAATTTGTTACAACACGAACTTAAAAAGAAAAATTCAAAAACTTACAATTCATTTCTAAAAGAAAAATCAATTGTGCTAGATAGATGTAAAGAAGGTTCTTATTTTTATGGTAAACCAGTTTATGCAGAAGGTTATTCAATGGAATCTGCAAAAGCTACTGCAAAATATATAGCTAGATATGCTTCTCATCCTGCTCTCAGTGAACGTAGAATTTTAAAGTGGGATAAGGAAAATAAGACAGTCACATGGTTTTATGATCCACATGAAGATGATTTATGCGAAGAAAAAGATAAAAAAGGTAGGCAAATAATTACCGAGCATGTCTATGAATTTATAAAACGTTTAATTATTCATATTCCTGAAAATCATTTTACTCAAATTAGATATTATGGGTTCTACTCAAATAAATTTAAAAACAAGGGTTCTCTTTTCAACAAACTCTTTTCAAGAAAAGACATTGAAAAAATGATTTTAAGATTGGAATGGAGATTCGGATTATTACATTCGTTTGGATATAATCCTTTAATATGTGAATGTGGGCACGAAATGATTTATAATATTGAAAAATCATACTTTCCAAATAGACCAATAGGAGAAAACACATCATGAAATTTACAATTAAAAAAGTACCTGTATCAGAAGAAGAAAAAAGAGATAGAGCAGAATTTTTTGTAGAAGACACTGGACAATACGTTGATATTGAAGCTTTTGTAAAACAAGATATCTATGATGAATTTATCGACTATAAATGCCTAAATTGCAAATATGAGGAAGAGTTAGAGGCCGATATTGTTTTAGAAATGTTTTATCCTGAATTTGAAGAGTATCCACTTTTAACTTGTCCAAAATGTGGTAAAGATAAATTTGTTCCTCTAGATATTTATAACGCAAAAATTAAAAAATAAGCTTTTCATAACAAATATTTTTTTAAAAATTTAGTTTAATAAGCTTTTTGCTTATGATTTTTACAAAATAGAAATTCCTAATCAAAGATAAAAGGTGACATTTAGTCACCTTTTATCATTTAATAGAAAAGTTTAAATATAATTAAGTTAGAGTTAATTTAATAACTATAAATTATTATAAAAAGAATATTAAAATATAAAATTAATCTTTATTTGGATTAAATGTTTTCATAAATCTTTTTAATAAGAATGTACAAAAATAAGGGAAAGTATATATATTATCTTTATAGCCTATATTATTTAGTGATAATTTAAATCCATAATCAATATCATTATATTTTTTTAAAGAAATTAAAGTCTTTAATGATTTAGAATTACCATCTGTTGCTTTAACTTCTATAGGTATTAAATTATTAGCTGATCTTATAAAAAAGTCTAATTCTAAGGTTCCATCGCTTTTTTTATAATAATAAAGTTTATATCCTTCTTTTATTAAAGCTTCACTTACTATATTTTCGTAAAGTGCACCTTTATAAACACCAAGATTTTTATTAGCACGTAAATCATCTTGTGATTCTTCATCTAATAAAGATATAAATAAACCAGTATCACTAAAATATAACTTAAATTTATTAATATCTATATTTCCTGATAATGGTAATTCTAAGTTATTTAAACAATAACATATATTAATAATACCGGAATCATTAAGCCATTCAACACATCCTCTATAATCACGAAATCTTGCATTTTTTTCAATTACAGAGATTTGAAACTTTTTATTTTCTTTAGCTAGTTGAGAAGGAACACTATTAAAAACATTTAATATTCTAGTTTGATCAATACCTTCAGCATATTTTCTAATATCTTCTTTATAATCAGCAATTAATTGTTTTTGAATACTTAAAGAACCTTCAAATGTTCCTTTTTTAATATAATTTCTAATTACTTCAGGCATACCACCAAGAGTTACATATTCTAGAAATAATTTATTATAAATTGACATTTCTAAATTACTAAATGGTAATAAGTTTTTCATATGAGATAACATATCTTCGATAGTTATCTCATTATACCTTTTTGCCCATAAAAACTCTTCAAAATCCAAAGAAAACATTTCATAATCGACTTTATAGCCAACACTATTACTTTCTATTTTTTGATAATTTACACCAAGCATTGAGCCACTACAAATGACATCAAAACGACCATCTTCTTTAAAGAATTTTAATGAGGTTACAATCTCTGGAAAAGCAGTTACTTCATCAAAAAATATTAATGTTTTACCATCAATAAATTTTTTACTTGGATCTAATAAAGAAATATTTTTTATTATTGAATTAGCGTTATATCCATCAGTTATAATTTGTTTATATTTTTCTTCTTCAACAAAATTTATTTCAATAAAACTTTCATACCCAGCAATTTTAGCAAAATGTCTAATAGATTCAGTCTTTCCTACTTGTCTGCAACCTTTAACTATTAAAGGCTTTCTATCTTCATCCTTTTTCCAATTTAAAAGGAAATCATCTATTTTTCTTCTTAAATAATTCGTTTCCATAATAGCCTCACTATACTTTAATTTTATTAAATATATAAATAAAAGCAAGTAATTTCACATTTTTAGTGGGACTTTTTTAACATTCTGCACATTTTTAGTGCGACTTTTTAGACATTTTGCACGTTTTTAGTGCGACTTTTAAATTAAACTTATTCTTATTGGGGACTTACAATAAGTATGTGTTTTAGGTCCTAGATTTTTATATAGGAACGAAAATTGGAGGTAAAAGAAAAAGTCATAATACTCTATAATTAAATTGCTAGAAATAATAAGGAGGATTATGACATGTCTATTTTATAGCATTAATTGAAGGAAAAAAACCTGAAGAATTAGGTTCTATTGTAAAAAATAGTTTAGATGAGTTTGTAAAAGATAAAATCGAAGAAACTTTAAACGATCTATTACAAGGTGAAATTGAAGATTTCTTAACAGATGCATTGCGAGATCAAACATTTGATAT
Source organism: Mollicutes bacterium (assembly GCA_022780025.1). Taxonomy (GTDB): domain Bacteria; phylum Bacillota_I; class Bacilli_A; order RFN20; family CAG-826; genus Onthovivens. The sequence continues at coordinate 71,620 of JALEXS010000018.1, forward strand.
TCGTAATGGATATTATAAGCGACATTTAAAAACCAAATATGGAAGAATTGAAATAAGCGTACCACGAGATAGATTGAATCTATTTGAAACAAAAATAATTCAACCATATAAACAAACAGCATCAGACCTAGAATATGTAATACAATCTCTGTATCTAAGAGGTTTATCTCAAAATGAGATAGTTAAATATCTTGATGAAGCTATGGGAATTGACTTATCTAGGGAATCCATAGGCAAGATGGTAAGAAAAATATTATCTTCTG
>JALEXS010000040.1 GCA_022780025.1 Mollicutes bacterium
TTGATTACTATAACAACAAAAGGATTAAAAGCAAAACAAAATGGATGCCTCCATCTAAGTTTAGGGAAGCATCCATGTCAGTCTTGTGATATAATCCAGTTAATAAACATTTAGTGTCTAGGAAACTGGGTACCCATCAAATAAGGATATTTTTTAGAATTATATTATATAAATTATTTTTAATTGACAATTTTTATATATAAAAATTATATTAAATAAAATCTTATCCATGGTTAACTTACATTTTTCTTTTGTCATTTGAAAGGGGTTACATTATAATCTAAAAGATAGGAGAAATATAAATATGCATTTAAGAAAAGAAGCAGTAGATATTATAACAAATATTTGTGCAAAGTATAAAAACGAGCCATCTCCATTGATGTTAGTTTTATCTGAAACACAAAAAGAATATGGTTATATACCTTTAGAAGTTCAAGAGATTATCTCTAGTGAACTTGATATCCCAGTTAGTGAAATCTATGGTGTTGTTACTTTCTATTCATTTTTTAGTTTGACACCAAAAGGAAGATTTGTTATTGGAGTTTGTTTAGGAACAGCCTGTTACGTTAAAGGTGGCCAAAATATATTAGACAAATTCTCAGAATTATTAAAAATTAAGCCAGGTCAAACAACTGAAGATGGATTATTTACTCTTGATGCTCTTAGATGTATTGGAGCATGTGGAATTGCTCCAGCTATTTCAATTAATGGTAAAGTTTATCCTAAAGTTACCCTTTCTGGTGTAAAAAAGATAATCGATGAATATCGTGAATTAGATAAGAAAGGAGCATAAGATGGCTATTAAGAAATTTAAAAATGAAACTGAATTAGTTAGTGAACTTAAATCTTGTTCTAAATGTTTACAATCTAAATTCGATGGAAAAGATGGAAAAAGACATATAGTTGTTTGTGGTGGAACTGGATGTTTATCAAGTGATTCTCAAGCAATTATCGATAAATTAAAAGCACTTATTAAAGAAAAGAAACTTGAAGATAAAGTAACAGTTAATGTTGTTGGTTGTTTTGGTTTTTGTTCTCAAGGTCCTTTCGTTAAAATTTATCCTGAAGATAGACTATATCACGCAGTTAAAGTATCAGATTGTGAAAAAATTATTGAAGAAGATATTATTAATGGTAAATGTATTGAAGAATTATTATATTTAGATCCTATAGTTAATAAAAAAGTCGAAAGACAAGATGATATTACTTTCTATAAAAAACAATTACGTATTGCATTACATGGTTGTGGAACTATTAATCCTGAAGACTTAAAAGAAGCTTTTGGATATGATGCTTTCGTTGGCTTAATTAATGCATTACATATGGATAGAAAAGAAGTTATCCAAGAAATGATAGATTCTGGATTAAGAGGCCGTGGAGGCGGAGGATTCTTAACTGGTAAAAAATGGAATTTTGCTTATTTACAAGAAAACGATACTAAATATGTCGTTTGTAATGGTGATGAAGGTGATCCAGGCGCATTCATGGATAGATCCATCTTAGAAGGAAATCCAGTATCAGTTATTGAAGGTATGATGATTGCAGGTTATGCAATTGGAGCAGAAAATGGATATTTCTATATTCGTGCTGAATATCCTATCGCTGTTAATAGACTTGCTAAAGCAATCGAAGAACTCCGTGCAGTCGGTTTACTTGGTAAAAATATTTTAGGAAGTAATTTTAATTTTGATTGTCATATAAGATATGGAGCTGGAGCTTTTGTTTGTGGTGAAGAAACAGCTTTATTAAATTCAATTGAAGGTAAAAGAGGTATGCCTAGACCTCGTCCACCATTCCCAGCAATTAAAGGTTTATGGGGTAAACCTACAATTATAAATAACGTTGAAACATTAGCTAATGTTCCTTATATATTAAGAGTTGGTGCTAAAGAATTTAAGAAGATTGGTACAAAAAATTCGACTGGAACGAAGGTTTTTGCTTTAGGTGGTAAAGTTAAAAATGTTGGTTTAGTTGAAGTACCTATGGGAACTACTTTACGTGAACTTGTTTTTGATATTGGTGGAGGTATTCCAAATAATAAAAGATTCCAAGCAATTCAAACAGGTGGACCAAGTGGTGGCTGTTTAACATTAAATGAACTTGATACACCAATTGATTTTGATAATCTTATTGAAAAAGGTTCAATGATGGGAAGTGGCGGAGCTATCGTTATGGATGAAGATAACTGTATGGTTGATGTTGCTAAATTCTATCTTGAATTTATTTGTGATGAATCTTGTGGTAAATGTTCTCAATGTAGAATTGGTACTAAAAGATTATTAGAAATTATTACTAGAATTACTGATGGTAAAGGTACTATTGAAGATATTGAAAAGCTTGAAACATTAGCTCATTCAATTCAAGTCGGATCTTTATGTGGTCTTGGTCAAACTGCACCTAACCCAGTATTATCAACATTACATAAATTTAAAGAAGTTTATCTTAGACATATTAATGATAAGAAATGTGATGCTGGAGTTTGTAAGAATTTAATTTCATATCATATTGATCCTGAAAAATGTAAAAAATGTTCTTTATGTGCTAGAAATTGTCCACCTAATGCTATTAGTGGTGTTGTTGGTAAAGAACCATTTGTTATTGATCAAGATAAATGTATTAAATGTGGTACTTGTATGAGTGCATGTAAATTTAATGCTATATATAAAGAATAAGGAGACTAATATGGGAAAAATTACTGTTTATTTTGAAAACAAACCTTATTTAGTAGATGATAATTTAACTATATTAGAGGCTGCTAAAATATGTGGATATAACATTCCTAATTTATGTACATGGAAGAAGGGAATGTGTTCTGTTGCTAGTTGTAGAGTATGTTTAGTTAAAGTAGAAGGAGAAAGAAGACTTGTTCCATCTTGTGCTTATCCTGTTAGAGACGGATTAAAAGTATTTATTAGCGATCCTGATGCAGTTATAGCTAGAAGAACTAGTGTTGAATTACTTTTATCAAATCACTCTTTATCATGTCAAACATGTAGAAAAAATGGTAAATGTGAATTACTTGAAGTTTCTAAAAGAGTTGGAGCTGAACCTGATAAATATTTAGGTGAAAAAACTAAAACTACATATGATGATGTAGCTCCTGGTCTTATTAGAGATACTTCAAAATGTATTTTATGTGGTAGATGTATTTCAGCTTGTAAAGAAATTCAAGGTATTGGAATTCTTGGATTTGAAAAAAGAGGTTTCAATACATTTGTTGGACCTAGTGAAAATAGATCATTTAATAATGTTCCTTGTATTCAATGTGGTCAATGTACTTTAGTTTGTCCAACTGGAGCTTTAATGGAACATTCAGAAATCGATAAATTAGATAAAGCTTTCCAAGAAGGAAAATATGTTATAGTTCAAACTGCTCCTGCAGTTAGAGCAACTTTAGGTGAAGAATTTGGCGATAAAATCGGTACTAATTCAGAAGGAAAGATGGTTGCTGCTTTAAGAAGACTTGGTTTTTATAAAGTTTTTGATACTAATTTTGGAGCTGACTTAACTATTACTGAAGAAGCTAATGAATTTGTTCAAAGAGTTATTACTCATCAACCAATGCCTATGATTACATCTTGCTCTCCAGGTTGGATTAATTATATTGAATATTATTATCCTGAACTTTTATCTCATTTATCAAGTTGTAAATCACCTCATGAAATGATGGGAGCAATTATTAAATCATATTATGCAGAGAAGAAAAATATTGATAGAAGTAAAATTACTGTTGTATCAATTATGCCTTGTACTGCCAAAAAGTATGAAAAGGAAAGAGAAGCTAATTCAGTTGATGGAATTAAAGATGTTGATATCGTTTTAACTACTAGAGAATTAGCAGCTTTAATTAGAAGAAGTGGTATTATTTGGAATAAATTACCTAATGAGAAATTTGATGATGATTTAATTAGTGAAACTAGTGGTGCTGCTGATATTTTTGGTGCTAGTGGTGGAGTTATGGAAGCTGCTGTTAGAACTGCTTATAATATCTTAACTAGTGAAGAAATGGAACCAATTGATTTTACTCCTGTTAGAGGACTTGAAGGTATTAAAGAAGCTGAAATTACTATTTTAGGAGCAAAATATCATTTAGCAGTTTGTAGTGGTATGAAAAATGCTAAAGTCTTATTAGAAAAGATTAAACATCATGAAAATAAATACGATTTCATCGAAGTTATGGGATGTCCTGGTGGATGTGTTAATGGTGGCGGTCAACCTTATGTTTATCCAGTATTCTTAGAAAATGAAGATGATAATATATTAGATACTTATGTTAGTAAAAGAGCTGCAGTTTTATATAATTTAGATAAAGCTAAAGAAGTAAGAAGATCTCATTTAAATAAAGATATTATTACTTTATATAAAACTTATTTAGGAGAATATGGTTCACCTTTAGCTCATAAATTATTACATACTCATTATAATGCTCATCGTGAAAGATACCCTGATTTAAACGATAAATAATATTTATATATTAAATTAATTAGAACTATAAAAATCGTAATTAGATTATTTAATTACGATTTTTTATTTATTTAGAAGTTTGTATCTATTAAAAATTAATGAGGAAATACGCAAAAATTTTTAGTATCTTGATTGATAAAACCTTAATGTATTGGTATACTATTAATGAAAATAAATGCGTATATACGCAAAAATTATTCGGAGGTTCAAAATGATTAATAGAGATTATTATTTAAACCAATTAATTAGAAAAAAAGAAAATGGTCTTGTTAAAGTAATTACTGGAATAAGAAGATGTGGTAAATCTTATTTACTTTTTAATATTTATCAAGATTATTTATTAAATAGTGGTGTTAAACAAAATCATATAATTACTATATCTTTAGATGATATAAATAATCAAAAGTATTGGAATCCAAATGAATTAGATAAATATATAAGAAAACGTATTATTAAAGATAATAAAACAAATTATATTTTTATAGATGAAATTCAACTTGTTAAAGATGTTAATAATCCATATCTAGAAGGAAGTAAAATAGGATTTACTGATGTAATATTAGGATTAATGAAAATTCCACACGCTGATGTATATGTTACTGGAAGTAATTCTGAAATGCTTTCTAAAAATATTCTTACTAAGTTTAGGGGAAAAGGTGATCAAATTCATGTTAGACCATTATCTTATAAAGAATTTTATGAAGCATATACAAAAGATAAAAGTAGAGCTTGGGATGAATATATTAATTATGGTGGATTACCTTTTATTATGTCACTTGAAGATTATACAGATAAAGCTGAATATTTAAAAAACTTATTCACTGAAATATATATTAAAGATATCATGGATAATAATGATATAAGAAGTAATGAAGCAATATTAAATGATTTATTAAATATTATTTCATCTTCAATTGGTTCTTTAACTAATCCACTTAAATTGTCTAAAACATTTAAATCAGTAAAGAATGTTGCAATTAGTTCAATTACAATTGAAAGATATTTAGAATGTTTTTGTGATTCTTTTTTGATTGAAAAAGCAAAAAAATATGATGTAAAAGGAAAAAAATATATTGAATCCCCACTAAAATACTACTTTACAGATTTAGGTTTAAGAAATGCTAGACTTAATTTTAGTGAAATTGAAGAAACTCATGTTATGGAAAATGTAATTTATAACGAATTAAGATATAGAGGATTTAATGTTGATGTAGGTGTTTTAGAACTAAATTATAAAGATGAAGAAGGTAAAAATAAAAGAAAGCAATTAGAAATAGATTTTATATGTAATAAAGGAAATGATAAAATATATATCCAATCAGCATTCGCTTTACAAACTCCTGAAAAAGTTCGACAAGAAATAAGAGGTTTAGTTAAGATAAAAGACTCATTTAAAAAAATAGTAGTTGTTAAAGATAATATCGTTCCAAGAAAAGATGAAAATGGAATTCAATATGTTGGAGTGGAAGAATTTCTTTTAAATGAACAATTTACAAGTAATAACTAAATATTAAATAGATAAAAGAAGTAGAAGTATTTAATTAATAATTACTATCTAATAATAAATATATTTTAAATTCTGTACCGACTTTTCTTCTTTTTAATTCAATATGTCCATTAGCATTATTTAATTGAGATTTAATTAAATATAGACCTAATCCTTCATTATTATTTTTTTCTTCTTTATAAGGATTAAAGATGTGTTCAGGATCACTAATTCCTTTTCCATCATCAATTATTTTAATAATGTAGTAATAAGGACTAACTGATGTTTTAATTCTAATTGTTTTACAATTAGAATGTTCTAAAGCATTAAATAAGATATTTTTAATAGAACTATCTAATACAAATTTATTAGATATTACCATACCTTCTTTAATTTTATTAATTTTAAGTTCTATTCCTAAAGCGTAAGCATCTTCTTTAAGTTCATCATATATATTTAATAAAATATCTTGAATATTTACACTTTCTAAAATAGTAGGTGTAAAGTTTTCTTTAGAAAAAGAACTACCTTCTTTAATTATATTTAGTTGAGATTCATTATGTTTAATTAATCCTTCTATTAAAGTTTCTTTTTCTAATTCATTAGAATTAGCTTTTAGTAATTCTAATGAATTTCTTTCTAAGATTAATTCATTTTTTAAATCATGAAATAATACTCTTAATACTTTTTGAATATCATCGCTATTATCGATAACATTACCAACATCAATAACTTTAGCATTAGTTAATTTATATCTTTTAGCATTTAATATAAGATTATGATAAATTACGCCAACAGATATTAAAGCAAAAGTTAATACATAAATAAAACTAGGAGCCAATAAAAATCCATAATTAAAAGCAGAAATAAAAGAAATTATTGGCATTAAACTAGCAAAAATCATAAAAATATCAGGTGTTTTTTTAGTATGCATAATTAATATAGAACTATAAATAATTTCTATTAAAATAAGTCCTAAATAAATAGCTTTAAATAATACATATGTTTCTAAATGTAAGGAGAATAAAGTAATGTCAGTTATTATAAAAGCTAAATTAAGTGCTAATAATATGAAATTTAATGTTTTTATTTTATTAAGTCTAAAACAAGGTAAACTTAAAGGAATTAAATCTAAACTAATTACAATTAGATAAAACCAAAAAATAGGAATAGTAGAAGAATCATAATTGATAAAGAAAATTGATATAACATAAATTACTAAAATAACACCTAAACTAATTAATATAAAATTAGTAGGTGCTTTTTTAGATAATACAATAAATAAAATAAGACTACTTATACTACATAAACTAAATGTTAAAGTTAATATAAGTTGTAATTGATTATAAAAAGAATAAGAAGCAATTTTATCATAAGTTCCAAACATGAAACTTAAATTTTTTAAATAACATTAGGATTAATCTTATAATGAATTGTAAATATATTAGTATGAGGAATACTTCTAGCACTATAAGGAGGTAAATTAATATTTAAAGGTATAGTATTACTTTTAAATTCTTTACTAATTACTTTAGCTTCACATTGACTAAAGTCTTTATTAATAGCATCATATTTAGCAAATGATCCATTAGTTCTTATTAAATTATCATTTAAATAAACATAATATACATCAAAAACATGAGGGATATATAAACCAAATTTAACATTATTTAATCCATCAGCATAATTTTTAAATTTATTATAAATTACTTCATAATCTATTTCGCTTTCATAATTAAATTCTTCAATACCAATATAAATAGTACCGTATTCACTAAGACCATTAGATATATTATAACCTTTTCCTTTCCTAATATCTTTAACGTCAGTAAATTTATTAGGTACATAATCAACATAATTTATTAAATTAAATCTAGTAGGTTCAATAGTATTTACAGAATAAGAAACATAATCTACTTCGTTATCTTGCTTTATTTTATAATTAAAAGTAGAAGTAGATTTATAAAGTACTAAAAAAGATAATAATATAGATAATATAAAAGATATAAATAAAGTAATAAACGATACTTTTTCTAAAGTATCTACTTTTTGATTAGCCTTCATCGGAAATAAAATAATATCCTTTTGCATATTGAGTAAAGATATATTTAAAGCTAGATACATCACTTATTTTCTTTCTTAAACTAGAAATATGTCTAGAGACACTAGTTCTTAAATTAAGTGAATCTTGTTGCCAAACTTCTTCATATATCTTATCAGGAGTAAAACATTTACCTTCATTTTGAGCTAAAAATAATAAAATATTAAATTCACTAGCAGTTAAAGGTAATTCTTTATTAGCAATAGTAACTTCTCTAGTATTTAAATTAATTTTCATTTCTTTAAATATTAAAATATTATTTACTTTTAATCTTGATTCAATATGAGCTAATAAAGTAGATGGTTTACATGGTTTAATTAAATAATCTAATGCTCCATTATCTAAATATTTACATATAAAAGAATAATCATCAATCGAACTTAATATAATAATTGGTACTTTATTAGCTAATTCAATAAATATTTCTTCTCCATTACCATCTGGTAATATTAAATCTAATACTATTAAATCAAATGCATTATTTTTTAAAGCATCTTTAGCTTCTTTAACGTTACTAGCTTTAGTAACGTTAAATTTATCTTTTAAAAATAATGCATTATTATTTAATACTTCTAAGTTGTCTTCAATTAATAATATATTTTTCATATCAAAATATTAGCACAATTATATGCATATTTAAATTAATATATATATAAATTAATTTGTTATGTTTTGTTACTTTATTAATATTTTATTGATTTATTTATTAATTAAATATTATTCAATTTATTAAAAATATTATAATTAATTAAAAATATAATAAGTATTGATATTAGAGTTATATTTTTAAAATAGCAGTGTCAATATACGACTATAACAAATGTTATTTTATAATCCAATATAGAATTAATAATAAATATAGTAAATTTTTATTGTTACGAAATGTAACCAAAAAGTAACCATAGGTGCATTTATGTTGAAATGATAATTTTAATAATCAATAATAATATGCTTTTTATAGGGGGTAAATGATTATATGAAAAGAAAATTAATGTTAGGTTTATTATCCGCTGTTGGTGGATTAACTATTATTGGAAGTGGCTTTAGTGCTTGGTATTTCGGAGATAGTAATATTGTCAAAAATAGCAATATTGATGCACATGTTACACCTTTAGCTTCCGCTTTTGGTGAAATTACAACATCAGATATTAGTGGTGTTTCATTACAATTAGATCAAGGTGGCTATGAAAATGCTAAGGATGTTACTAAAGGAATATCATTCACTTATGGTACAGAAAGTACTTTTAATAGCGATATAACCGGTACTTATACAATTAGTGGAGATAATTCTAAGAAAGCTAATGATGCAGGATTAAAGGCAACATTTGAGTGTGTTGTTACTTTAAAGAAAGAATACGCTGAGTTTATTGAATTCAAAGATGGCTTTTATGGTGAAACATTTACTAGAAGTTCAGATACAGCTGGAAATACAACAATTAACTTAAGTAAACCTATTACTTTTGGTGTTGGTTTAACAGAAACTTTTACTTTCCATGTTTCAACAAATGATCAAAAAGTTAATACTGCATTCCAATACAAAGAAAATAAAAAACCAACAAATTCAACAGATTTTGCAAAACTTTATGCTTTAAATGATAAAGCTAGTAATGTTTTAACTTTCAACTATTCTTTAAAAGTAGTTTCTAAATAATTGAATTAAAAAATATTTAAACTTATATATTATATAAATAGAAAGGATGGTAATAGTTATGACGGGAAGTAGTCGTTTAATAGATGTTGCATTTTATGTAGCTTTATTCACTATTATAGGGTTAGCTATTACTTTTTCCTTGCTATTTTTTCTTTATGCTCGATATAAGAGAAAACATATTAAATATGGACATGAAGATGAAAAATTATTAAAAGAATTAAAAAGAAAATATAAAAATATATTATCTAAGGATGATCATGATCTAATTGATACTTATAATGATGATAGTAAGTATCAATTAGAATATGCTGATAGAGTTAAAAATGTTGAAACATTTTTATATAATCATCCAGAAGTAGAGAAAAAAGATAAAGTTAGATTAGCTAAATTATTAAATTTAGATGAAGAAAAAGAAAAAAGAAGAAAGAAAAGAAGTAGAATATATACAATTATATTCTCTAGTATATTTATAGTAATTATTATCTTAATAGCTTCATTTAAATTTAATGGAGAATGTTTTTATTTAGGGGATGAAACTTATATTGTTATTAAGACTGGATCAATGGAAACAGTTAATGATAAGAATACATATATAAAAGAAAATAACTTAAAGAATCAAATAACTCAATTTTCTTTAATTGGATTAAAGAAAATTAAAGAAGAAGATATTAAAGTATATGATGTAGTTGGTTTTAAAAATGATGAAGGTGATATCATAGTTCACCGTATTATTAGAATTAACTATAATAGTGAAGAAAATAAGAATTATTATACATTCCAAGGGGATGCTAATAGTGCTAGTAATAAATATGAATTAGCAGTAAGTTATGATAAATTTGTTGGTAAATATACTGGATTTAATAATTATGGATTAGGTGTACTTATTACTTATTTAAAAAGTAGTGCTGGTATAGTTGCTTTATGTAGTTGTATATTCTTTTTAGTTACTTTTAATTATTCAGAAGATGCAATTGATAAAGAATATAAGAAACGTTTTAGATATGTTGCTGATGTCTATGATAAAGATAAAGATTTAGGAGTTATTTAAAGTGAATATACGTAAGATATTATATGTATTTCTTCCTATTATTTCTTTATTAACTATTTTAGGTATTGGATTTTCTAGCTGGGCTTTTGGACCTTTAGAAATTGAAAGTAAGAACCAATCAATTGATGTAAAAGTTACTAATAGTATTACAAATGGTAAATTACATTTAATTAGTTCACCTGATTTAGTTGTTTTTAGTGAAGGTGTTGGTAAAGTTGAAGATTTAACTGATGGAATCGAGTTTTATCGTAAAAATAAAGATGCTAATTTAAATGAAGAAGTTTATGTTAATGATCCTTTATTAACGTTAGATTATGAAATTATAGATAGCGAAGATTCAATCGATTATTTAAATGAATTTTCTTTATTTATTAATATTGATCCTCTTAATAGTGGAGAAAATTCATTAAAGAATTATATTGGTTTAACTTCTAAATATAGTGATGCTGGAACAACTACAGGATATAACTTTAAAAAGAATATTACTAAATTAAATAAAGATGAAATATATCCTTTAGGTGGATTTAGATTTCAATTAGATTTAAATGAAACTATTCAATATATAGATTTAAGTAAAAAACCAACAACATTTGAAAAATATGAAGAGTTATATAATAAACTAAATACTCTTGAAAAATTGTATATACAAATATTATTTAGGATTAGTTAAAAGATGAGTAAATGGATTAAAAGAATATTTTTATTTATTGCAACCTTAGTTACTGGACTAAGTTCTTTTGGCTTATCTAGTTGGTATTTTTCTGAAACAAAAGAAATAAATAAGAAAATTGATAATTCTAATAATAACAATGGTTATAGAATGGATGATATTGAAGAGAATTATCGATTTGGTAAAGCTAATGAAGATAAGCAATATACAATGTATTTCTTTCCTAGCGCTGCTTATATGTTTTTATATGCTAGATATTTAGAAGATAATACTTTATATTATGGACCTCATTATTTACCTGAAGAAGAATTTGGATATAAAGAAGTTTTAACTAATGAATCTGGTAATGTTTTAACTGATAAAGATGGCAATGCTTTATTTAAATTAAGTGAAAATACAGGTAAATATCAAAATGATGTTAATATTAATAGTGATACAAGCTATGATGGCAGTTATAAATTATTTATAAATAAACATTTTAGAATTAACGATGAGACTGAATTAGATGGTAAAGCTGGTAGTGGCAGTATTTACGAACATAGTCAAAAATCTGGTAGAACTTGGGGTTCGCCTACTGATACATTGACTTTTGATCCTAATAATAAGAATCGCGTGGAGCAATATAATGGTAAAGATTTGTTTTCTTTAGATCGCTTTGGATGTTGGGGTGATTCTTATTATTATGGATATAGTGGAGATGAAAATGGTGCTAATGTTACTTTTATAAATGATGAAAAAGCTAATTCATCTAATACTGGAAGATATTTACCAATTAAAATGACTGTATCTAACGCAATGTCAATTGATTTATTGAATAAAGTTATTGGTGATGTATTTTCTTCAATGGGAGATATTAGAGAATGGTATAATTTTAGTTTTACTAACTGGACTTATGTAACTAAAAATAATGATGGCACTTATTCTTATCCTTATGATTGGAGAAATAATAATTATACGACCGATGCTTTTAAACCAATAGGTGAAGCTTTTAGTGCTAAAGATATTGATCGTTATTTTGATGTTTTTGAAGACTTATATAAATTTGCTGATGAAAATGGAGTTATTAGATTATTTCCTTTATTTTCTAATGGTAAAAAATATAATGCATCTAGTTATACTGATGGTGGTGCTGATTGTTTTAAATTAATCGGCGATTATCAAGATAATAGAAACACTAGTTATCGATATTTTATGCCTTCTAGTGAAAGAATTCATGATGGCAGTGATAATTTTTTAGGTACTAAAATACCTAATAGTAATGTACGTTATTACACTTATAATTATTTAAAACTTAAAAAGAATCATAATTTTAGTTCTTTAAAAATTGCAATTGACTGGACTGAAAGCAAACCAAAAAATTGGGCTGGAACTTGGCACGATATATATTCATTAGATTTAAATTATATTAATAATGAACTCATTAATAAATATGGTGATGGTCTATATAATTTTTATTTATTCCAAGGCAATTTTGATCATAAATCTAATGAAATTAGCTATGATGATTTTTATAATAAAATTAAAACTGAAGCAGTAGGCAAAAATGGCTTTAAAACATTAAAAGGCAAATCGATTCAATTTCTTAATATGCCTGATTTACTTAAAAAATATGAAAAAAAGTGGAATTGGATTTCATATAAATATCCTTCAAGCCCTTACAATGTTTCTCCTGTTATTTTTGCATTTGAAAAAATTGATGATCCTAAGATTATTGATAATGTTGATATTAAAGGTGAAGGTAGTAATTTAACATATGAATCTATTGATAAATTAGATGAATATATAGTTAAAAAATCAGTTAATGCCCATGGATTTACTAGAATATCATCACCAATATATGGCAGAAAATTAGTTGGCGAATCTTACACTTATTCTAATAATTTAAACGAAATGAATCCATATACATATATTGCTAAAAATGTTAATTTTATGAATGCTAAAACTAATTATTTTATTATAGCTTTTAGGGATGTTTATATTAGTAATGTTAATATTAAAATTAAGAGTGAAAATTATGATAGTGTTGTAGTTGATCCTACAATAGCAGGAATTAATTATACTTATAATCCTGAAGATTTATTTGCCAATGCAAGTGAATATATTGATAGAGTTACTTTCTCTACTGGCGATGGTAATAAATATGGTGTTCTTACCTTTAATAATGATGATTTTAAAGGTGTCTATGATATTTTATTAGTATTTGAAGGTAATAACACATTTGCCTTATATTTTTATCGACATACTAATTTATTCTTGAAAATATTTAGTAATGATTTGACTAGTTATCAAGATAATTTCTTACTACATGATGAAAATGTCTTAACTGAAGCAGATTTAATCTTTAAAAAGAAATATTTCTTAGGATTAACTATGAATAGGAACGATAAAAATAGCATAAGCGGATTAGAGAATCAAACTTTAGAAGATGCTATTATAAATTATGTCTATGAAAAGAAAGGAAATGACTACGATTTAAGTAATATTAGAGTAATAGATCACGTTACTAAAACTGTTGTAGCTAAATTTATTTCTAAAAATGGATCTTACGAGCTAGAATGTAATCAAAAGATATATAAAAACTATGTATTTTATTTATCAATTGAATAAATTTAAATATTATCAATTTTGTCAATATAAAAAAATGTAAGCGTTTACAATAAAAAAATATTTACAAACAAAATGCAAGTGTTTAAAATGAAGGCATGAAAAGACAAAAGTCAAATATTATTAAATTAAATTTGATTACTTATTAAGGGGGATTAACCCCTTTTTTGTTGCCTTTTCAGGTGAAGGTATTAAGTCCTTTACATAATGAAAAAACTTTTAGGGAGAGAAAAAAATGAAAAAAAGTTTATGTTTATGTGCTACTTTAGCTGCTTTAATGATTTGTGGTGGTGCTACTAGTTGTGGAAAAGAAGACACTAAGAGTACTATTAAGATTCAATTCGTTCCATCAAATGATCCTGATACTTTAGGTGCTCTTGCAAAAAGACTTGAGCCAGTATTACACGAGATTACTCCAGAATATAATTATGAAATCTCTGTTGGTACTAGTTATGGTGCTACTACTGAAGCTTTATTATCAAATCAACTTGATATCGGTTTCTTAACTGCTTCAGGCTATGCTCAAGTTACATTGCAAAATAAAGGTAAAGTTGAAGTTTTATTAACTAGTGTTAGAAAAGGTTATAAAGTTCAAGTTGAAGATTATGTTGGTGATGTAAAAAAACAAATGCAAGCTATGAATGGCGAGATTGAAGGCTATAAATATTTAGGCGAACAATCAGACAAAGATGTAAACTGGTATACTTCACAATTATCTGTTGGCAATGCTTATTATAAAGATGCTAATAAAGATGGTAAAATTGATGTTTTAGATTTAGCTGGTTTAAAAATTGGTAGAATGGATGTTAGTAGTGGTGCAGGTTATTTAAGACCATTAAAATATCTTAACGATATGGGTATGAGCATGGTTGATCAAACAACTTATGATAAAGCTTCAGCAGAAGAAAAGAAAAAGATGATTATTGGCGTTGAACAACAAAACTATGGTGCTGCTTTCAATAATACTCAAGATGGTGTTATTGCTGGTTTCTGGGGATTCACCGATGTTAGATATGCTCAAGGATATATTAAGAAAGATAATGCATACTATGGAAAAGAAGAAGCTTTCACAAAAACTAAAGTTATCGCTATAACAGATGGTATTTATAATGATACAATTTCAGCAAGAAGTAGCTTAGAAGCTAGTAAGAAAGAAGCTGTTATGAAAGCATTTAAAACTGCTGTTACTATGACTGAAAAAATCGAAGGTACAGATATGTCACCAAAAGATGTTCTTTATAAAGTTTATTCACATACTGGATATACTGAAGCTAAAGATAGTGATTTCGAAGGTGAAAGAGAATTCTATCAATATTGTGTTGACCACGATTTGATTAAATAATTAAAATATAAATAAATAAAAAAAGAAAAAGGATAATTATGATAAAGTTTGATCATGTTGATAAGATATATCCTAACGGATATAAAGCATTAGATGATGTTAGTTTAACTGTTAATGATGGTGATTTTTTATGTATCATTGGTTTATCTGGAGCTGGTAAATCAACATTAATACGTACTATTAATAAAATGCATGATATTCAACATGGTCAACTTATCGTTAATGATGTCGATATAAGTAAAATAAAAGGTAAAAAACTTAGAGAACTTAGAAAAAATATTGGTATGATATTCCAATCTTTTAACTTAGTTAAAAGAAGTAGTGTTTATAAAAATGTTTTAAGTGGAAGAGTTGGTTATCATAATACATTTGAAAATTTGTTCAATATCTATTCTAAAAAAGAGAAGATGCTTGCGTTACAATCTTTAGATAAATTAGGTATTTTAGATAAAGCTTTTGTTAGAGCTGATCAATTAAGTGGAGGTCAACAACAACGTGTTGCCCTTGCTAGAGCTTTAACGCAAGAACCTTCAATCATCTTAGCTGATGAACCAGTTGCTAGTCTTGATCCTGTCACTACTTTAAGTGTTATGGATGACTTTAAACGTATTAATAAAGATTATCATATTACAATTGTTGCTAATATGCATCACGTTGATTTAGCGCTTAAATACGCAACTAGAGTAATTGGTATTAAACAAGGTAAGATTGTATTTGATGGATTACCAAGTGAAGTTAATGATGATATTTTACTTAATATTTATGGACGTGCTTTAAAACATAGTGAAAAATTAGGAGATGTAGATACTAATGAAAAATAATGTTTTAAAGGATGAGACTAAATCCAATAAAATAAAAGATTTTTTTCATAAAATTTTTTATAGAAATGTAGTTGTCTCAGTTGATGAATTTAATAAGCCAACTAAAATAATTGAAAAGAAAAGAAGTAAAGCATTATTATTTACTTTACTTATACTTTTAGTCTTTTTTGGTTCATTTTATTTTGTTGATTTGCCTAATAGAGTTGCTATTGATCAATTTGGTATTATTTTTGAACAAATGTTTAAACCAAATCCTTATTCTTTAAAGACTTGGCCTAGATATTGGGATTATTTATTTAATAGCGCAGTTCCAGCAATTGGACAAACTATTGAAATGGTCTTTATTGGTACTTTATTTGGAACTATTTTAGCTATTCCTTTATTTATGTTAGCTAGTAAAAATATAAGTAAACATTCTTATATTTATATGCCAGTTAGAGTAATAATGGATATTGTTAGAAGTATTCCTACCTATGTTTTAGCTCTTATGTCAGTTGCTTTTTTTGGAATAGGTTCTACTGCTGGTATTATGGCAATTATCATATTTACAATGGGTATTATGTTTAAACTTATGTTTGAATATTTAGATACTTTAGATATGAATGCTTTTGAAGCTTGTTTATCTTGTGGTGCTAGTAGATTTGAAGCAGCTAAAATCAGTTTATTTCCTGATGCTAATCCAATGTTAATTTCTAACTTTATTTATACATTTGAAATTAACGTTAGAGCTAGTGTTATTTTAGCTTGGGCTAATGCTGGTGGTATTGGTTCTTTATTAAAAACTGCGATGGCAGCAATGCAATATGATAAAGTTGGTGCAATATTAATTCCTTTATTTATTGTTGTATTTATATTGCAACTTATTTCTAGTTTCTTAAGAAGGAAGGTCTTATAATTATGGAAAATAAAAGAAATATATTAGTAATTATAAGTGATTTTTTTGAGAAGTATATTATTAATCCTCTTAATAAATTTTGGAATATAATTACTTTTAAATCTAAGAAAACTTTTGATGATCCTAGTGATGCATATCATCATAGACCATTATATTGGATATATACTTTATTATTAATTATAGTTATATTTGGTTGTTTAATTTATTCATGTATTGATGTTGATTTTATGGGACATATAAGTAGTAGTCCTAGTAATATTAAAATGTTATTTAAGGGCTTAGCTCATCCTGATTGGTCATTATTTTTTGGATATGGAAGTTTTAATTTTAGTGAATCTACAATCTATCAAATAATTGAAACTTTAGCGATTGCATTTATTGGAACTTCGATAAGTTCTATTTTATCATTACCATTTGGGTTCTTAGCTAGTAGAAAAATAGTAGGAAAATGGGCATTTATTAGTGAATTTTTATTAATAATCATTAGAACTTTCCCAGAATTACTATTTGGTTTAATCATTATTAAGGTAGTTGGATTTGGTGCTTTTACTGGAGTTGTTGTTTTATCTATTCATAGTATTGGTATGATTGGTAAGATGTTTGCTGAACAATTAGATGTTATTTCTAATGAACCTTTAGAAGCTCTTGATGCTTGTGGAGCTAGTGGATTAGTTAGAATCAAAAATGGTGTTATTCCTCAAGTTGCTCCTAATTTCTTAAGTGTTATTTTATATAGATTTGACTTAAATGTTAGAACTGCTAGTTTACTTGGTGTTGTTGGTGCTGGTGGTATCGGATATTCTTTATGGGTTTATAGTGCTTTTAACTCATGGAGTCAAGAAGCTAGTATGATATATGGAATTATTATTATGATTGTATTAATTGATATATTGTCTAGTTATTTAAGAAAGAAATTAATTTAATATAATGAAAAGTTTAATCATGGTTAGTGGTTTACCAGGTAGTGGTAAATCTACATATTTAAGAAGTCATATTAAAGAATATAAAAATCCAGTTCGTATTGATAGTGATGAAACTAGAAGAACGATGTTTGGATCTTATTTAACTTTTCCTAAAGATATGTATATTATCTATGATCATATGATTGATATAGCTAATGATATATACGATAAATATAAAGATAAAGATTTAACTATTATTATGGATTCTACTTTTTTAGATAATTATAAAAAAGAACATTTTTTAGCTAGATTAAGACCATTTGATTATTATGAATTAATAATATTTAAATCAACTGATTTAAATTTTAATTTTGCAAATAATAAAAAAAGAATAAAAGAAAAATGGGTTCCTGAAGATGTTATTATTAAAATGACTAAAGAAATAGAACCATTAAGTGACAATTTATTAAAAAAATTTAATAAAATAATTGAAATAGAAATACCATCTTATAAAGAAAATATTATAAAATAATAATTAATAAAAGGACAAGAATATGAAAAAGAATAAAATCTTAATTAGTGTTATTAGTTTATTAACCTTAACTACTTTATTTAGTTGTGGTGGTGGATTTGAAATTAATATTGCTGTTGGTGATGGTAATATTGAAAATGATGATGTTTATATTAAATTTAATATTGATGAAACTCTTAAAGAAGGATCAAAGATTAAAGGTTATTTAAGTGCTCAAAAAGAAGCTATTATCGATAGTGGATATGATTTTACTTATAGTTATAATTCTCCTTTTAGTGATACTTATAGTGATACTGTTTTATTTAGTAGAATTAAAGAGAATTTATTAGATTCAAAAACTAGTGATGGATATAAAAAGACTAATTTTGAAATTACTTTAAATATTAAAACTATGTTTAAAGAAGATAATGATAAGATTTATTTTGTCTTACGTAAATCTAATTGGGATAAAGGTAATATCCATTCTTATAATTACACTTCTTATAAATATAGTGCTAAGAATAGTAAAGTAACTTTAACTGCTTTTTAAGTAAGTAACACACTTAAATTATCTTGAAATTTGTCAAAATTTTATAGATATATATTGAAGATGGTCTTACAATTTGATAAAATAATGGCGATTTAAAAATCAGCTCGGAAGAGTGCCAATTGGCATTCTTTATTTTTTATAGGAGGTAATTGATGGAAGATATTCAAACTGTTAAAAGCGGTATTGAAAAATTATTATTAGAGCTAAATTATGATTTATCGGTTTTTAATTTTAAAAAGAAAATCGGAGGTAATGTGTTAGAAATTGTTATTGACTCAATAGATCCAATATCAATGGAAGATATTGTTAGTGTCAGTGAAAAAATTTCTACTTATCTAGATGAACATGATTTTACAACAAGTAATTACACTTTAGATGTTAGTAGTCTAGGTGCAGAAAAACCTATTGATGTAGCTAAGATTGATAAATATATTGGAAAATATATTAGTGTCCATCTTAAAAATCCTATAAATGGTGAAAATTATTTCGAAGGGGATTTATTAGCAAGTAATGAGACAATCATTACAATTGAAATTAGAATCAAAACAAGAAAGAAAAAAATTGAAATTGAAAAAGGAAATATTAGTAGTTGCAAACTAGCGATTAAGTTTTAGGAGTAAATATGAAACAAAATAAACAAGGATTTAAACAAAAAGTATTTTTAAAAGCTCTTGAAGAAATGGGTAATGATAAAGGTATTTCTCAAGATGCTATCGTTCAAATCATTCAAGAAACTTTTCAAGTAACTTATAGTAAAAAGCTTGAAGATGAAGCTAGAATTTTTAAAGGTAAAAGTTCTAATAAAGGTTTAAATAAAGTTAAATTAAGTGATGCATTAGTTAGATGTGATATCGATTTAAAGAAAGGTATTATCGATATAGCTCGTCAATTTAAAGTTGTAAATGATGATGATATTGAAGATGATTTTATTGAAATTGGCTTAACTGAAGCTCAAGAAATTGATCCAAGCTTAAAAGTTGGTGATTATTATGAAATTCCTTTCAATTTTGAAGATTTCAATCAAAACGATGTTAATAGATTTAAAGCAACTTTCTTACAAAAGATTCAAAAAGCTTCTAAAGATGCTTTACTTGAAACTTATAATGGCCGTATTGGTGAATTAGTTACTGGTACTGTTGAAAAAGCAGATAGTCATTCTGTTATTGTTAATTTAGGACGTACAACTGCTGTATTATATGCTAGAGATTTAATTGGTAAAGAAACATTTAGACCTGGTGATAGTATTAAAGTTTATATTCAAAGTATTGGTAAAGATGATAAAAAAGGTAGTAATTTAATTCATATTTCTAGAAGTTGCCCTGAATTTTTACAAAAATTATTTGAAAATGAAGTTCATGAAATTTATGACCATACAGTAATGATTAAAAGTGTAGCAAGAATTGCTGGTATTAGAAGTAAAGTTAGTGTTTATAGTAATGATCCTAACGTTGATGCTAGTGGTGCTTGTATTGGTACTAATGGTAGTAGAATTCAAGCTATTGTTTCTCAACTTGGAAATAATAAAGATTCTAAAGAAAAAATTGATGTTATTACTTATAAACCAAATTTAGGATTATATCTTGAAGAATGTTTAAAACCTGGAATTATGATTGGTGCTAAAATTGATGAAGCAAATAATTCAGCAATCGTAGTTACTCAAGATGGTACAAGTAAATTAGCAATTGGCTTAAAAGGATATAATGTAAAATTAGCTAGACAACTTTGTGGTTTAACTACTTTAGATATTATTGATGAAAGTGTAGCTCAAGAAAAAAATATTGATTATAAAACAATCGAAGAATTTACTATTGAAGCTAGACAAGAAGAAAAAAGAAAATACCGTGAAGAATCAATTAAAGCTTATCAACAAAATGGTGGCAAAAAATACACAATTGAAGATGATAACACATCTTTCATTGACAAAGATGAATTTGATGATGATTTAATCGAAGATACAAATTATGATGTAACTGAAGATAAAGAAGTTATTAATAAAGTCGAAGAAGTTACTCCAGTTGAAGAAAAAGTTGAAGAAAAGGTTATTGAAAAAGAAGAACCTGTAACTGAAACTATAGTTGAAGAAACACCTGTTATTAAACCAGTTAAAAAAGAACCAGTTTATGAACAAACAGATGTTAAAACAACTACAACCCTTGAATCTTTAGAAAAATCTTTAGAAGAAGAAAAAGAAAAAGAAAAACAAAAAGAAATCAATAGATTTAAAAAGAAGAAAGATCATTCTAAAGAAGATAAAAATGATGAATCATCAACTAAAAAAGAAATCAAGAAAATGGCAGTTTATACTGATGAAGAATTGGCAGATCTTGATGATGAATTTGATGATAATTATGATGATGAAGAGGATTATTCAGAATATGATAGCGACTCTTTCTACGAAGATAATTAAGGAGTAAAAATATGCAAAAAGTTCCAACAAGAAAATGTTTAGTATCTAATAAAACGTTTCCTAAAAAGGAACTTTTTCGCGTAATTAGAACACCTGAAAATAAGGTTGTTTTAGATATTACAGGCAAGCAAAATGGAAGAGGTGCTTATATTCATAAAGACCCTATTTCTATTGAAAAAGCCCGCAAAACTAATGTATTATCAAGAATTTTGGAAGTCGAAGTTCCTGATGAAATATATGATAGAATGTATAAGTTTTTAGATGTATAGAGGAGGTAAAATATGAAAAAGAAAAAAGACGAAAGAGTAAGTAACGTTTCAAATAACGTTAATAAACAAAATAAGGATTACGCTAAAGTAAATGGTGGTGTTTTCGTATTTACAAAATCTATTACTGTTGGAGAATTAGCTAAACAATTAAATGTTGGCGCTGGTGATATTATTAAGAAATTATTCTTAAAAGGTAAGATGGTTAATATCAATCAATATCTTGATGATGATACAATTGGTGAACTTTGTTTAGAATATGGATATGATTTTAAAAAAGAAGAATTAGTTAATGAAGAAGATTTTGAAAAATTAAACATTGAAGATGATGAAAAAGATTTAACTGAAAGACCACCTGTAGTTACTATTATGGGTCACGTTGATCATGGTAAAACTACTTTAATTGATGCTATTAGAAATTCTAATTTAGCTAGTGAAGAATATGGTGGTATCTCTCAAGAAATAGGTGCTTATCAAAAAACTTATAAAGGCAAAAAAATAACTTTCATTGACACTCCAGGACACGAAGCTTTTAGTGCTATGAGAATGCGTGGAGCTAGTGTTACTGATATTGTTGTATTAGTAGTTGCTGCTGATGATGGTGTTATGCCTCAAACAATTGAAGCTATAGATCACGCTAAAGCTGCTCAAGTTCCTATTATTGTTGCTATTAATAAAATGGATGTACCAGGAGCTGAACCAAGTAAAGTTATTAATGAACTTATGCAACATGGTATTATCGCTGAAGAATATGGTGGTGAAAATATTACTTGTAAAATAAGTGCTAAGAAAAAAGAAGGTATTGAAGATTTACTTGATGCAATCTTATTACAAGCTGAAATGCTTGAATTAAAAGCTAATCCAAAACGTTATGCGTTTGGAACTGTTCTTGAAGCAAATCTTGATAAAGGTGAAGGACCTAAAGCTACATTATTAGTTCAAAATGGTACATTAAATTCTAATGATTATATCGTTGCTGGAACAAGCTTTGGCAAAATTAGAAGAATGACTAACGAACATAATAGCGTTTTAAAAGAAGCTTTACCTTCTACACCTGTTAGTGTAATTGGCTTAAGTGAAGTACCTTTAGCAGGTGATCACTTCATGGCTTTCCCTACTGAAAAACAAGCAAAAGATATTGCTAGTAAAAGACAACTTAAGAAAATTGAAGAAGAAAGAGCGCTTAATAGTGGCGTTACTTCTTTAGATGATTTATATAGTAAAATCAATGAAGGTATGCTTAGCCAAATTAATATTGTTTTAAAAGCTGATAGTACAGGTAGTGCTGAAGCTTGTAAAGCTAGCTTAGAAAAACTTAATAATGATAAAGTAAAAATTAAAGTTATTAGAGCTGCTGCTGGTGGAATTACTGAAAGTGATGTTTTATTAGCTAAAGCTAGTGATGCTATAATTTATGGATTCAACGTTAGACCTACTGCAGTAGTTAGAAAGAAAGCTGAAGAAGATAAAGTTGAAATTAGATTACACCGTATCATATATGCCATGATTGAAGAAGTCGAAGATGCAATAAATGGTATGATTAAGAAAGAAGAAGTCGAACACGTTTTAGGACAAGCTGAAGTTAGAAATGTATTTAAAGTTTCTAAAGTTGGTAGCGTTGCTGGGTGTTACGTTATTGATGGTGAAGTTAAACGTGATGCACTTTGTAGAGTATTACGTGATGGTGTCATCGTCTATGAAGGAAAGATTGAAACTTTAAAGAGATTTAAAGATGATGCTAAAACTGTTGCTAGTGGATTTGAATGTGGTATCAAGATTGAGAATTATAATGATGTCCATGAAGGCGATATAATCGAAGCATTCGAAATGAAGGTAAAAGAAGATAATGGCAAATAATGTTGAAAGAATAAAAGCAACTATTGCTAAAAATATTCGTGAAATTGCTCAGTACGAATTAAACGTTGAAAAGATTGATTTCATGACTATTACAGATATTGAAGTAAGTAGTGACCATTCTTATGCAAAAGTATTTGTTTCATTTTTCACAAATCCTGAGAAAAATTTAGAAAAATTAAATAAAGTTAAAGGATTTGTTAGAAGTGCTTTAGCTAAGCGAATTAAATTAAGAAGAGTTCCTGAAATTTCATTCGTATTAGATGATACTTATTTCAAAGAAAAAAGATTGAACGATTTATTAAATAAAGAAAGTGATGAACTTTCTAAAATGAAAAGTGAAAATAATAAGGAGGACTAATCCTCCTTTTATTTTGAATTTTAAATAAATAGTTGAGTTTTAAAGGGTTTTACAATTTTTAAGGACTTTTTAAGAAAAAAATAATAAAAATTATGGTTAAATATATAATTAAATATAGAACTTGATTGTGTCCCTTTGTTGTAGGTCTCCCTAAAATTAAATACAATTAAGTATTACTTCCGAAAATCATATTTGCAAGAAGTTTTCTAGTTTGAAGTGTAAAACTGTTTAAGTTTACGTTATAAGTTTTGTCTATATCATCAAACGAAGGCTTGTAATGAATTTTAGGAATTACATAATTTGACTTTCTAATTCCTATTTTTGGCTTAACGTCAATGCATTTACTAAGTTCAATCAAATTAATTTTTTCTACTGTTTCTTTTGAAAAATTAGATGTTCTATAAAATCTTTGAGAATAGTGATGAGAATTTATACATTCTTGACAGCATCCAAGATATCTATCAATTTTCCATATTTTTTCGATATCATCGTGTGTTTTGATTAATTTAATTATATATGATTGACCTTGGTTTATAATTCTAGCTTTAGGCGTTGTTTTTAATGTATTTAGTAATAAGTCTTTATCATATTTATTCATGTTGCAATATCTCATTAAGTCGTTAATAGATTTTAATACATGCCATTTATCAGGTATGTACTTAGCTTTACATACATAAATTTTATTTTTGAAACTTCTAATATATTGTGCTAAATCACCTGAAAGAAAGATCTCAGAAGATTCAGAAACATGATATATATTTTTTAAGCAGTAATTAATTTCATCAATAAAATCTTTCATATTAAATGTGCCATAAATTATCTTATTAACAAGTTTATTTCTTGGACTTTCTTCAGTACCAACATTTAATTTATCAGTAAACATACAGCACGTATAAAGCGGTATTTTATTTGGAAAGCCTCTAATTTTCAGATATTTTTCATCAATTTGAAGATGTACGTTACCACTAAATTCTTTAATTTTGATTTGTTTTTCATCTAAATATATTTGCGTATTTTTGATAGCACGATATATTGTCGACTTAGAAATCACATGATTAGGAACAATAGTTTTTCCTATTTTTCTATAAGATGTTTCGTTAATTCTGTCCATTATTTTAAGAACTAATTCATCAGATAGTTTTTTATATTTGCTGATTTTTAATTTCAAATCTAAAAGATAGTAATATTTTTTAATACTTTCGTCATAATAATATCGTCGTTTAAAAGTCACATAACCTTTTGTAGTTAATATTGATCTGGATGATATTTTAATTGATTTTAAATATTTTGGCTTACTTTTAAATAATTCATCATCGAGCGTTATTAATAGCTCAGAGTAACTAGAAATTGCTAATTTATCAACTTTTTCAAAATATTCGGTTAAACTATCGTTAAAATTTGCTAATATATTCATATAGAACCCTCTTTTTATATATGCAAATTTAATTATAGGGTTCTTTTATTTTTTTATCGACCTACAAATATGAAACGCAAACGAAATTTGCAAGGTAATTAATATCTTATAATTTTTGTATTATAATATTTAAGAAGGTAATATTATGAACTCAAAAGAATTATTAATTGAATTAAATAAATTTAAAAATAGTAATTATAATGTTGTATTAATTGATGGACCTTGGGGTAGTGGTAAAACTTATTTGATCAATAAATATATTAATGAAAATAAAGATAAAATAAGTATTTATTATGTCTCAATGTTAGGTAAGAAAAATGTCGATGATATCAATACTTCTTTATATAGTGAAGTAAATAAAAATAGTAAAAGTAATATAACTGGGTTAATTCCTAGCGCAATTAATGCTTTAAGTAATATAACTAAAGATAAAGATTTAGATTTTGTATTAAAATTAAATAATAAAGAAGCTAATTGTATTGTTATTTTGGATGATTTAGAAAGATATGCAAGTAGTGACTATGATGAATTTTTGGCTTATATATCAAATTTAGTACTTAGAGGAAGTAAAATTATTTGTGTAAGTAATTTACTTGAACTTGGTAGTGGAGAAAGATATAACTTTAATTTATATAAAGAAAAAATATTTGATCGTGTTTATAAAGCAGAATTATTTAATAAAGATGTCATCAATGAAAAATTCTCTAATCTATCTAAATATTTAGACAATGAAATTGATAAATTGTTTAATAATAATTTTAGAATTGTTGAGAAATCTTATAATTTTTCTAATGAAGTTATCTCTCATTTGTTAGAATCTAAAGTAAACTTAAGCGATTTCGATTATAAAGCAATTATTTTCTATTCTACGATTTTACTTAATGTTTATTTCGATAATAAAAAATTAAGATTAGAAGATTTTAAAATTAGACCTGAAACAAATACTATTAATTATAATAAATCTGTCTTTTCTTTAGAGGATGATGCTTGGTCTAGTATATTTATTTATGAATATTCTTTGAATACAAATTATATTTATAAATATGAAAATGATTATATTTTTATTTCTAAATTATTAAAAGCTTATTTATTTAGTAAATATGATGAATTAATAAATTATTATAATCATAAATTTATAACTATTGATAATTTAGAAAGTATAAATGTTATCACACTAAATAATTTAATTGATATAAGCAGTTTAATTAATGATGAGAACTATAATTTTATTTTAAATTGCTTATTTAATAAATTAGATAAATCAGATTTGATTAGTAAATTTTTATTTATAAATTCTAAGAGTTTAAATGATATTTCAAAGAAATTATTTAATGAGTTAATTTATAAAATTAATGAACATAAAGAAGCTGATTTTATTAATAGTATTGATAAATTATATGAAGAAAAAGAGTATGATAATTTATTTGCTTTAATTAATAATAACATTGATTTATTGACAAATAATGTTGATAATCAAATTAAAGATTGGATTATTGATAATAACTTTTTATTAGAATTTACTAATTTAGATTATGTTAATAAATATAGAACCTATATTATTAACTTATTTGGTATTTATTGTAATTCATCATTGAAAGATGAAGCGCTTGAATATTTGAAAAAACAAAAAAATAATTCAGATTTGAGGGATCTTTTAATTAAAAAATTGAGTTATATAAAGGAAGAGATATCAGATTAATATGAAAGATTTTATTTTTACACTACCAACAAAACTATATTTTGGTGAAAGTTATATTGAAAAAGTAGGAAGTATTTTAAAAGAAAAATCTTTTGAAAAAGTTTTAATAGTATTCGGAAAACATTCTAAAAAGGTCGGATTAATTGACAATATTGAAACACAACTTAAACAGGAGAATATTAATTATTTTGAATTAGATGATATAAGAGTTAATCCTATTAGAAGTAAGGTTTATCAAGGTATTAAAATTGCTAAAGAAAATAATGTAGATTTAATTTTAGCTATAGGCGGTGGAAGTGTTATTGATACAGCTAAAGCTATTGCATGTGGAGTAAAAGTTGATTTTGATTTCTTTGATTTTAATTTACATTTAAAAGAAGTTAAAAGTGCAATGCCAATCGTTACTATATTAACTATTGCTGCAAGCGGTAGTGAAATGAGTGATAGTTGTGTAATTAGTGATGATAACTTAAATATTAAAAATGGATTTAATAGTGAATATGTTAGACCTCTTATTAGTTTTTTAAATTCAGAGTATTTAAAAACTTTACCTAAACATCAAATGGCATGTGGAATCACTGATATGTTTATGCATACTTTTGAAAGATACATTTATATAGAAGAAAGCTCTGAAATTGCTGACGGATTTGCTCTTGCATTACTTAAAAATTGGTATAAAACTGTTCAAAAATATTTGAAAGGTGATAATAGCAAAGAAGTATTAGATGATTTTATGTTGATTGGAAGTTTTGCTCATAATGGACTAACTAATATTGGAAAGAAATTTTTAATGCCAGTTCACAAATTAGAACATGGTGTTGGCGGATTTTATCCTAATTTAGTTCATGCTGATGGATTAGCGATTTTACTACCTTATTTTTTAGAAGAATATAAGACTTATCTTAAAGATAAATTAATAACATTTGGAAAAGTAGTTTTGGAATTAGATTCTAATAATGATGATAAATTAATTAATGATATTATATTAAAAATTAAATCTATATTCCACGAACTAGGAATGCCACAATCTTTTAATGAATTAGGCATTTCTTTTGATTATTTAAAAATAGCTAATGCATTAACTAAAAATAACAGTTCGCCATTATCTTATCCAAATAAAAATATTGATGTTAATGTTGCATCTAGAATTTATAAAAACTCTCTATTTTAATTAAAAAACACCTAAAACTTAGTTAAAAATTTAAATTATTAGTGAATTTTTATTTTTAAAATAAAAGTTAAAGAACAATTGCATCTATGGTATAATTTTTTAGAGGAAAGAAAATGAAATATAAAAGAATTATTTTAAAACTAAGTGGTGAAGCTTTAGCAGATAAAAAAGATGGCACTATTTTAGATAACGAAAAATTAAAAAATATTGCACTAGCAGTAAAACAAATGCATGATGCTGGTGTACAAATTGGTATTGTAATTGGTGCTGGAAATATTTTTAGAGGTAAAATTGCTAGTAAAATTGGAATCGATCAAACTAATGGCGATTACATGGGTATGCTTGGAACCATTATAAATTGTACAGCTTTAAGTAGTGCACTTGAAAAGATTGGAGTTACTACTAGAGTTATGTCAGCAATTGATGTTAATAAAATTGCTGAACCATATATTTATAAAAGAGCTATTGCTCATTTAGAATGTAATAAAGTCGTTTTATTTGCAGGTGGAACTGGTAATCCATATTTTACAACTGATACATGTGCTTCATTACGAGCTCTTGAAATTAATGCTGATGCTATATTAATGGCAAAAAATGGTGTTGATGGAGTTTATGATAGTGATCCAAGAATTAATAAAGATGCTAAATTCTTAAAACATCTTACTTATCACGATATAATAGAGAAAAATTTAAATGTTATGGATCAAACTTCAATTACAATGTTAATTGGAAAACATAAAGAAGTTAGAATATTCTCAATGGATGATATTAATAATTTTATGAAAGTCATTGAGGGTGAAAATATAGGTAGTACCATTACGGAGGAATAATTATGGATGATTACGCTTTATTAGCTAAAGAAGAAATGAACAAGAGTATTAACTCTTTACGTGAAAATTTAAGTTCATTAAGAACTGGAAGAGCATCACCAGCTTTACTTAATAATTTAGAATGCGATTATTACGGTGATAAAATGCCAGTTACTCAAATTGCTGCAATTAAGGTTCCTGAACCAAGACAATTAGTTATTGAGCCATATGATCGCAACGATGTTAAATCAATTGTTACAGCAATTAACGCTAGTGATATAGGTATTAATCCAGTTATTGATGGAAATAAAATTAGATTAATTATTCCGGCTTTAACTGAAGATAGAAGAAAAGAACTTGTTAAAAAATGTAAATCTTATTGTGAAGAATATAAAGTTGCTATTAGAAATGTTCGCCGCGATATGATGGATAAACTTAAAAAAGATGATACTTATACTGAAGATACTAGAAAAAGAGCTGAAGCTGATATTCAAAAAGTAACTGATGAATCTATAGTAGAAGTAGATAAAGTTTATAAAGAAAAAGAAAGTGAAATAATGGCTATTTAATGGAAGAACATAAAGAACTTATACATCATAACGAGCTTTCAAATGATGCTAAAAAATCGATGAAATCTCGTGTTTTGGTTGGGGTTATAATGTTTATAACCCTTGTACCTTTGTTCATATTAGGAGATTATTTCTTCTTTGCTTTGATTTTGTTTATATGCGGAGTTTCTACTTATGAAATAATTAAAGCTCCACAAAATGAAACAAAAAAGTATGATATATGGGTTTATATTGTCACGTATTTTGTAATTTTTGGATCTTTATTATTGTTGTTAGTAAGTAATAATTATAATTCTGGTCAAAGTTTATATAATTTGATAAATGGTTTTTCTCATGTTGAGATTTCTTTATCGATAGGTACTTTGATAATATTACCTTATTTAATTCTTACTATATTAGATAAAAAATTTAGTATTACTGACGCTTTATATTTTATTTGCTTTGATGTTATCTTAATTTTAGGTTTTAGTTCTTTATTATTTTTACGATATGTACCTATTAATGATTTTATAAAAGGTAATGCTACTTCTGAAATTGGATTATCAGTTAGATTTGGAACATCACTTTGCTTACTTTTATATTTATTAATTGGTGTTTGCTTTAATGATATATTTGCCTATTTTACAGGTGTTCTATTTGGAAAACATAAAATGTGTCCTAATATTTCTCCTAAAAAGACCTGGGAAGGATTTATTGGTGGAATCTTATTATCGTTTATTTTTTCATTCTTATTTGCTTTCTTATTAGCATATTTTGATTATCCTATCGTTAGTTGTTTAGCTTTATCTAAAACTTATAATATCGTTATTTTAAGTTTTATAATGCCTTTAGTAGCTACATTAGGTGATTTAGTTTTTAGTTCGATAAAAAGACATTATAATGTTAAAGATTTTGGAACTATTTTAAAA
Organism: Mollicutes bacterium; assembly: GCA_022780025.1. Classification (GTDB taxonomy): domain Bacteria; phylum Bacillota_I; class Bacilli_A; order RFN20; family CAG-826; genus Onthovivens. The sequence continues at coordinate 30,504 of JALEXS010000040.1, forward strand.
AGTCACGGTGGAGCTTTAGATAGATTAGATTCTATATTAATATCAAGTATTGTTATTTCTTGCATAATTCACTTAATGACTTTAAGTTTATAAAATGAATTTAATATTATTAGGAGCAAGTGGCTCCATTGGTACTCAAACACTTTCATGTTTACAAAATTTTAAAAATAAGTGGACTTTAGTAGGGCTTTCTGTAGGAAATAAGGCTTTTTTAATAGATTCTATTTTAGAAAAATTTAATAATATTAAATATATTTGTGTTAAAAACAAAAAAGATTATTTAAGTTATAAAAAGAAATATCCTAATATTAAATTTTTCTATGGCAATAAAGGCTTAGTTAAACTTGTTAACGCTGATAAAAGATCAGCAGTAGTAAACGCTTTAGTAAGTTATATTGGATTAAAGCCTAGTATAGTTACTTTAAAAAGAAATAGAATTTTATTATTAGCAAATAAAGAATCTCTTGTTATAGGAGGATCTTTATTAAAAAAACTAGTTTCTAAACATAAAGGAAGAATAATTCCTATTGATAGTGAACATAGCGCAATTTCTAAATGCTTATTATTTAGTGATACTAACGAAGTTGATTCAATAACTATTACTGCTAGTGGTGGTCCTTTTTTTAATTTAACTAAAGAAGAACTAAAAAATGTTAAGTTAGAAGATGCTTTAAAACATCCTAATTGGTCGATGGGTAAAAAAATTACTATAGATAGTGCAACTATGATGAATAAAGTCTTTGAAGTTATTGAGGCCCATTATTTATTTAATTATCCTTATGAGAAAATTAATGTTATGATTGATAGAATTAGTCATACTCATGGATTTATAAAATTAAAAAATAATGATTATATCGTAAATAATTCAAATCCTTCTATGATATCTTCGATTAATTTTGCTTTAAATATGAATTCTTGCAATGTTAATGAAAATCAAGATGATATTTATAAAGTTAAATCATTAGAGCAATTTAATTTATTACCTTTTGATTATAATAGATTTGATTTAATGAAATATGCAAAATTTGTAATCGAACATAAAGGCAATAGTGGTGCTATTTTATGTACTATTAATGATACATTAGTGAATTCTTTTATAAATAAAAGAATCACTTATGTTGAACTATTAGAAAATATTGATAAAATTATGTCTAGTGTAAAATTTAGTAAGTGTGATAATTATTTATCTTTAATTCTTACTATAAAATATACTAAAAAAAGAATTTTGAAATATATACAAAGGAGTAAATAAATGGGTTCTAAGATATTATCTCTATTACTATTTATAATAGCCTTAGGTGTTTTAGTTACAATTCACGAATTAGGTCACTTAATTGCTGCAAAAAGCTTCAAAGTTTATTGTAGTGATTTTTCAATAGGATTTGGTCCTAAAATAGTAAATATCAAAAGAAAAGGACATGAAACTGCTTTTAAAATAGGTGTTTTACCATTAGGTGGTTATGTTTCGATGTATGGCGAAGGAACTGAACTTCCTGAAGGTGTAAAAATTCCTAGAAGTAGAAGTTTAGAAGGAATAGCTAGATGGAAACGCTTTATTATTATGAGCGCTGGTATCGTAATGAATTTCATTTTAGCTTATATAATATTCTTTATATGTGCTAGTTGTTTTCCACAATATAAGACTTCATACATAAATCAAATTCAAATTAGAAACGAAGAAACATTTGCTCAAAAAATTACTATTTTAGATACTGGTAAAGTTATTGAAAATGATGATTATTTAGCGGTTGGTACTTTTTCTTTAGATAAAAAAGTTGGCTTTAATTTATTAGGATATTATGATGGCACAAATTTTAAACCAGGTGTTCATCATAATGCTAGCACTAATAAATATTATGTATTTTCATTAAATACTGCAAATGCTGGTATATATGATTTAGATGATTATGCATCACTTATGACAATTTATGAAGCTAGTTTAGTTAATGGATATTTATATGAAACTAATAAAGAAACTAGTGAACAAGTTATTAAAGAAGTTAATGATTATCTACCTGTTTTAAATAATGGGACACCTGTTTCATATAGAATATTAAAAGATGAAAGTTTTGATGATGTTACTTTTTCATTTAAAAATAAAAATAATGAAATAATAAATGCTAAAGTTAATATTTCATCTAAAAAAGAAGGCGTTATTGATAGCTTTGGATTTGGTGTAAGTTATATTAAATTCTGGGCAAAAGGACAAGCATTTAAAATTGCTGGCGATAATTGGATAACTTCAACTAAATTAATAAGTAAAGCTTTAGGAAATTTATTTGTTGGTAAAGGTTGGGATCAACTTGGAGGCCCTATTTCTATATTTACTCAAACAACGACCATATTAGAAAATAATCCTTTCAATGCCTATTTACAAACATGGGGAATCATTAGTGTTAATTTAGCCTTATTTAATTTATTGCCATTCCCTGGACTTGATGGATGGCATATGTTGGTTACTATTATTGAAGGAGCAACTAATACAATTAAAAGAATATTCTATTACAAAAAGAACCCAAAAATTTCAAAAAGTCTTCTAAAAGCCTATGAAATTAATGAAAATGATTTAGGTATTTTAAAAACTGATTTCGAAAATAAATATAAAGTTTCTTATGAAACATGTTTACTTGATAATACTTTTAGTGGTGATAATAGTGAATTAGATGCAAAGTATATTGATTTTACCGGAATTAAAAATAAAGAAGATGAATGTGAAAAATTTATTAAAGAAAATAAATTAGAAGATACTAAGCCATTTAAAGAATGGGGTTTACCTGAAAAAGTTAAAAATATTGTTTCTTATATTGGATTAGCCTTATTATTTGCTTTAATGATTGCTGTATTTGCAATGGATATTATAAGGATTGTTTAATTTAAAATGGTTCAAGGTGATCAAAAATTTAAAAGGTTTTTAAATAGTATTGGGATTATTGATGTTGAATCTTTTGACATGCGTTTTTTAAGTATTACAAAAGATCCTAATAAAGATAATTTCTTTATCTATGATATAGAAAAAGATACACCTTGGAATTTTAAATTAGTTAATCAATTTATTAATAGTCTTAATAATATTGTATCTTATGATTATAAATTAATTTTCGAATATAAACATGAAATTGAAGAAATTGATATTATAAGTCTAATCAAAGACTGGTATTTTAATCACGAATTTAAAGAATGTCCATTTAATATACATTTAGAAAATCATGATATTATAATTACTTTTATTAATGATCAAGATGAAAAAGATTTTGATAAAATTAAATTAGATCTTAAGTCCTTTCTAGATTTTATTAATTATAATTTTGGTATTAAAGAAGAATTAAAAACACCTGATGAAATTGAAGAAATTATTGATGATGTAGATACAAAAAATGAAGAAGTTAACGAAGAAGACGCTAATGAAATTCATATTGATAACGAAGAAGATTTTAATAAGTTTAAAGAGCAAAAAGAAAAAGAATTAGTAGAAGCATTAAAAGCTAATTATGAAAGAATGATTGAAGAAAGAAGACATAATAATGTTTTTGTTAAAGGGAACTATAAAGAAGCTAAATTAGGTTATGTAGACTCAAATAGTGGGGCTATAGATTTTAATGGTTTTATTTTTGAATGTGATGCAAAAGATACAAAAACTGGTAAAAAACTTTATAAAATAGGTGTTAATGATGATACTGGTGCAATTTATGTTACTTTTATATCTAACGCAAACGCTTTAACTCCTGAAAAATTAAGTCAAATTAAAGTTGGTAAAAATATTAGAATTAAAGGACGTGTTGATATTGATAAATATAAAAAAGAACCTTTTGTAATGGCTCATTATTTTGATATGCTTCCAGATACTTCCTTAAGAACTGATGATTATGAGGGCGAAAAAAGAGTAGAACTCCATGTTCATACTAAAATGAGCGAAATGGATGCAGTAACAACAATTACTGATTATTGTAAATTAGCTAAAAATATGGGACATAAAGCGATAGGCTTAACCGATCATGGTGTTGTTCAAGCTTTCCCTGAAGCTCAAGCTGCTAGTAAAAAAACTGGTGTTAAAATATTATATGGTAGTGAGCTTTATTTAAGTGAAGATTATTTAATAGGTGCTTTAAATCCAACTGATGATAAATTAAAAGATGTTACTTTTGTTTGCTTCGACTTAGAAACAACAGGTTTATCAATTCGATATGATCGTATCACAGAATTTGGTGCTGTTAAAATTGTTAATGGTTTTGTTACAGATAGATTAGATATTTTAATAAATCCAGTTATACCTATTCCAAAGAAAATTGAAGAAAAAACAAATATTACTAATGAAATGGTTAAAGACCAACCAGTATTTAAAGATGTTTATGATAAAATACATGAATTTATTAAAGGATGTGTTTTAGTCTCTCATAATATTGAATTCGACTTTGGTATGCTTAATGAAGCAATGGAAAGGGATGGATTTGGAAGTTTAGAGATGAGCGCAATCGATACTCTTGCTTTATCTAGATATATATTCCCTGAAAATCAAAACCATAATTTAGGTGCTTTATGTCGTAGACTTGATGTAAATTATGATACTGAAAGCGCTCATAGAGCTGATTACGATGCTGAAGTTTTATCAAAATGTTTTATGGCAATGAGAGCTGATTTTGTTAGAAAAAATAGCGATGTTACTTTAAAAGATATTGAAAAATTACCTATCTCACCTTTATTAATTAAACATAGAAGATATAGAACATGGCATGCAACTGTCTATGCTAAAAATTTAGAAGGTTTACATGATTTATATCGAATTATTAGTTATGCTCATACAGAAAATATGGGTTACGTTCCTATTTGTCCTAGATCAATTTTAGAAAAATATAGAAAGAATTTAATAATAGGAAGCGCTTGTTTTAATGGTGAAGTTTTTTATAGTTCTACAAATCGTGGATTAAAAAGCCTGCAGAAAGCCATTAATTTTTATGATTTTATAGAAATTCAACCACTAGATTGTTATTCCTTTTTAGTTAATATGGGTGAATTGCCATCTTATGACCAATTGAAAATTTATTTATTAGATATAATAAATGAAGCAAAAAAACAAAATAAAATAATTTGTGCAACTGGCGATGTTCACTATGCTAACCCATCCGATAAAATATATCGTGATGTTTTTATTGCTTCTCAAGCTGTTGGTGCAATAGATCACCCATTAAATCCTTATAATAGAAAAAAAGGTCCACTATTTGAAAATCCAAATCAACATTATTTATCCACAACTGAAATGTTAGAAGCTTTTAAATGGTTAAATAATGATGAAGATATTTATAATTTTGTAATTAAAAATCCTAATTATATAGCTGATCAAGTTGAAGATATTCAACCTATTCCACCAGGTCTTTTCCCACCTAGAATCGATAACTGTGAAAATTTATTAAGAGATTTGTGTTATAAAACAGCTCATGAGCTATATGGAGAAACATTACCACCATTAATTGAAAAACGATTAGGCGAAGAGCTACATGGTATTATTTCTAATGGATATAGTGTTACTTATTATATTGCCCACAAATTAGTTCAACAAGCTAATATAGATGGATATATTATTGGTAGTAGAGGAAGTGTTGGCAGTTCTTTTGCTGCAACAATGGCTGGAATTACTGAAGTTAATCCATTGCCTCCACATTATAGATGCCCAAAATGTAAACATGTTGAATTTTATGAAGGCGATGATATTACTAGTGGCTATGATTTACCTGAGAAAAAATGCCCACATTGTGGTGAAAAAATGATTAGCGATGGACAAAGTATTCCCTTCCAAACATTCTTAGGATTTAATGCTGAAAAAGTCCCGGATATTGATTTAAATTTCCCTACAGATTATCAAGCAACAGCTCATAATTATACAAAAGTATTATTAGGTGAAAAAAATGTTTATAGAGCAGGTACTATTTCAACTGTTCAATTAAAAACAGCTTTCGGATATGTTAAAAAAGCTTATTTTGAAGAATTTCTTCATATGGATTCAAATAGTATTAGCAATGCTCGAGTTGCTGCGATTGCTTATGGATGTCAAGAAGTTAAAAGAACAACAGGACAACACCCTGGTGGTATTGTTGTTATTCCTAGAGATCATGAAGTTTATGATTTTACACCTGTTCAATATCCTGCAGGAGATACTGATGCAGCATGGCAAACAACTCACTTCGATTTCCACGCAATTCATGACACAGTATTAAAATTAGATATGTTAGGACACGTTGATCCTCAAGCTTTAAAAATGATGGGAGATTTAACAAACACTGATTGTAGACAATTACCACCTAATGATCCTAAAGTTATATCTTTATTTTCTAGTGATGATGCTCTTAACTTGGAACATAAATATTTGCCAAAAGATAATGGTGTTCTTGGTCTTCCTGAATTTGGAACTCCTTTTGTTAGACAAATGTTAAGAGAAACTAATCCAACTTCATTTAGAGATTTATTAATTATTTCTGGATTAAGTCATGGTACTAATGTTTGGAATAATAACGCACAAGATTTAATTGAACAAAAAATAGCTGACCTTAGAGGGGTTATTGGATGTAGAGATGATATTATGACTTATTTAATAAGTATGAATTTAGATCCTCATGATGCCTTTATTATTATGGAAAACGTAAGAAAAGGTAAGGGATTATCAAAAGAAGATAAAGAAAATATGTTAGCTCATGGAGTTCCACAATACTATATTGATTCTTGTATCAAAATTAAATATTTATTCCCTAAAGGACATGCCTGTGCTTATGTTATGATGGCTTTAAGAGTCGGATATTATAAGATTTACTATCCATTAGAATTTTATGCTACATTCTTTACATTAAGATGTGATCAATATGACATTATATCGATGATTGGTGGTTGCGAAAAAATTCATGATAAATTAATGGAATATAAACAACGTGTATCTTCAAATAATCCTGAATTAGCTTTATCTGTTAAAGAAGAAGAAATTGAAAAAACTTTACAAGTTGCTTTAGAGATGACTGAAAGAGGATTTAAATTTGAAAACATTGATATAGAGAAATCTGATTCAACTAAATTTATAGTTGATAAAGAGAATAATGCTTTAATTCCTCCGTTTAAAGTTCTTGATGGCTTAGGCGAAAAAGTTGGTGATTCTATTGTAAAAGCTAGAGAAGAAAAATCCTTTATTTCTAAAGAAGATTTACTCAAAAGAGGAAAGGTATCAAAAACAAATCTCGAACAACTAGAGAAATTAGGTGCATTAGATAATTTAAGTGATACAGCTCAATTATCTTTGTTTGACTTCAATTTCTAATTAAATAATTGAGTTTTGCAAGGTTTTTATCTAAATTTAGAGTTTTTATAAATAAAAATTGTTATTATAATTACTTCTTAATTGAATTATAATAATTATAAAGGCTCCATAGCTCAGATGGATAGAGCACAGTCCTCCTAAGACTGGTTTTGGACGAGTTCGAGTCTCGTTGGGGCCTCCATATTGAAAGCATAGGTTTGATACAATAGAAACAACGTATCAGGCCTTTTTTCGGGAGTCCCATTTCCACCAAAAAAACCTCAAAATTCAGGAAAATGTGATCCAAGCAGTTAGTAACTATTACTAATTGGTTGCTTCCTTCACGAACTATCTTATTTCTACTTCTACTGGAATAGAAGATCAACATAAAGGTTAAATTTAAAATTACTTTTAACATAATTATTTATTAAATAGGTTAATTTACATCTTGTTCGATACACTTTTTAATTTATTAGAAATTTACATACCTATCGATACAATTTATAAATTAGAATGTTGTTTAAATAATAAAATTCTTTTAAAAAAGCATGCTAAAAAGTAATTTTGATTTCAAA
>JALEXS010000071.1 GCA_022780025.1 Mollicutes bacterium
AAAGACCAAGTAACAAAGACCAAGTACCAAATACCAAGTACCAAGTACCAAGTACCAAAGACCAAGTACCAAAGACCAAAGACCAAAGACCAAAGACCAAAGACCAAAGACCAATGCCATATATTAATGTTTCACGTGAAACATATTTCAAAATTATTTTAATTTGTTATTATTTTACTTGACAATTACATTGTTTTGGTGTATATTATATATAGATACAGGAAATGTATCGATAGTAAATAATGATTCCAGATTATTACTATATTAAGGAGAGTGAAAGATATGGAAAAAAAGAAATATGAAGTAACAGTAAAAACGGCAGAAGGATCTTGTAATACTAGTTTATTCAAGAAAATGGCAAGTAAAGGAGACATAACAGCAACTAAAATTCAAGAAGTAGTCGGTAAAGTAGTTAAAATTACAGGTTACGCTTTATGTCATATCGTAACAGATGAAAAAGAATTCGATATGGGATACTATGCTACAGACGACGGAATCTTATCTACAGGCAGTGAAGTATTCGCTGATTCAGTTCTTGATTATATAGGCGAAGTTGATTTATTTAAGATAGTATCAATTAAAACTAAAAAAGGAACTACCTATAAGGTTAGCCCAATCCTAGTAGACGAAGAATCAGGCGAAGTAATAGAATAAGATACTTGCGTATCTTTTTCTTTTATGATATATTTATTATAAAGGAGGATGATATGATGAAGTCTTTTATTAATACTGCTTTTAGTTTTATTGCAACTAGTTTTATGTATTTAATTGGTGGTCTAGATTTAGCATTTAAAACTTTAGCTATTATGATGGTTTTAGATTATATTACTGGTGTAATTAGTGCTATTTATAATAAAAAAGTTAATTCTAAAATCGGCTTTAAGGGTATTCTGAAAAAGATGTTATATTTAATTGCTATCATAGTAGCTAGCCTATTAGATAATTTATTAGGTCAGCAAGTTATAAGATATGTAGTTATATATTTCTTTGTTGCAAATGATGGAATATCTATATTAGAAAATATAGCTAAATGTAATGTAAAATTGCCACAAAAATTAATTGATTCGCTAGAACAATTAAAAGATAAAGAAAAATAGGAGGAATTATGAAGAAAACAAATAAAGAAGTAAAATCAGAAAAAATATTAGATAATGAAATTCAAAATACTTTTAATGAAGAATCTTTTGAAATTATGTTAGATAGGGAAGATTCAGATGTAGAAAACATATCAGATGTTAAAGGAGATGATAATGATGGAAATCAGGACGACGAAACCGAGTAATAATCCATTTTACAATACAAAATCAAATAATGGCTATTCAGAATGTATAGTGGGATTTCCTACAGATAGTACAGCAAATGTTCTAGCTAACTGTGTTGGTTATGCTTGCGGTAGATTTAATGAAATAATTGGCGATATGGTTTATCCTTATTTAAATTGTAACGCTGAAAATTTTATTGAAAGAGCTAAAAATTATGGTTTGGAAGTTGTAAATTATCCTACTTTGGGTGGTATTATGGTATGGCAAAAGGGAAGTTTATCAGATTCAGACGGAGCAGGTCATGTAGCAATTGTAGAAAGAATTGATAGTGATAATCAAATTTATACCTCTGAAAGCGGATACGGAGGAAATGCTTTCTGGAATACAACTAGAAGAAATAATAATGGTCGCTGGGGAATGAACTCTAGTTATACTTTTAGAGGTTGTATAATAAATCCAGCAATAGGAGACGTACATTATGAACAACCAAAATTAAAACCTTTAGGTGAAATTGCAATTGATGTTATTAATGGTAAGTATGGAAATTATCCTGAAAGAAAAGAATTATTAGAAAAAGATGGTTATAATTATTCGGAAGTACAATCAAAAGTAAATGAAATACTATCTAATAAAAATGATTGGATTCCAAAAGAAGGGGATACAGTTTATGTTGAAAAAACTGGTAAAGCTACATCATATGGCGAATTTAATACTGCTAAAGCCTATTTTACTGGCACTATTATGACTGATTTATCTAGTAAAAATAGACCATATCCATATTTAGTAGGTATTAACGGAGTTTGTATCGGCTGGTATAAAAAAGAAGCATTAAGAAAAATATAAAAAAGTCATTATTGACTTTTTTTCTTTTTTGTTATATTATTATGGTAAGGAGGAGGTAAGAATATGGCTAAGCTAAGTAAAGAAGAATTATTAAAAAAGATATCAGAAAAAGTTTTAGATAATGACTTATCAGTTGAACTATTAGAAGATATCACTGATTCTATGGATGTGTCTGATGACGCTGAAAAACAAGCATTGCAAGATAAGATAGCTGAACTAGAAAGCAAGTTAGAAGAGTTAAAGGCTAAATATAAAGAAAGATTTTTAACTAATGATAAATCAGAAGAGCCAGAAGAACCAGAAGAACCAAAAGAAGAAAACATAATTGACATAAAAGAAATATAAGGAGGCGATAATATGTCAACAATTAAAAAAGTTTTAAAAGCAACTACAGACAGTGAACTTTTAAGTTATATTATAAATGTCACTCCTGTTTTGCAAGAAGATATTGACCTTCCAGTACAGGGTCAATCTATTAAACCTATCGGTCAAATTATAGTTGATAATGATAGATATAAAAACGCATTTTTAAATACAGTTAACCTAATTGGATTAACAGTAATTAAAAGAAATGGCTGGGATAATCCTTGGGACTTTACAACTAGAGGTACTTTAAGATTCGGTCAACAAATTAGAGAGTTAATTAATGATTTATGTAATGTATATGATTATAATGATGCTTCTAATAACGAAACTAGATTTTTAACTTCTGTTGTACCTAACATATTTAATTATATTCATAGTGTTAACTACCAAAAATACTACGAACAAACAACTAGCGACGAACAAATAGCTATGGCTTTTGATTCAGAAGGTGGTTTATTTGATTTAATTAGCGATTTAACTTCAATGTTATATGAGTCAATGATGTATGATAGATATATTATAGATAAATATATGCTTTGTAGAAGAATACTTGATGGTACAGTAACATCAGTACAGATTGCTAATTATGATACATTAACACCTAGACAGAGAGTATCTGCTCTAAAAGATGTATCAAATAAAATGACTTTCAGAAGTCCAAAATATAATCCAGCTGGTGTTAGAAGAGCTACTTCATTTGATAAACAAATAGCTATAATTAACACAGAATTTGAAGCTGATTTAACTACAGAAGTATTAGCTACTTCATTCTTTAGAGATGAAGCTGAAATGAAGTCAAGAATGAAGTTAATTGATTCATTCTCAGAACATGATACTGCTAGATTACAAGAAGTATTAGGCAGTCAATATGTAGCCTTTACTAGCGACGAATTAACTCAATTAGCCAATATTCCTGGTGTGATTATTTCTGATGAGTGGTTTATGGATTATGATTACGCTTTAGATGCTAACGCACCTACAAAACAAACTGATTTTTATAATCCTACTACTTTAAAAAGAAACATATTCCTTCATACTTGGAGAGTATTCTCTACTTCTCCATTTGAGCAAGCAGTAGTATTTACTACTGAAAAACCTACTGTAAATAGTGTTACAGTATCACCATCTCAATCTTCAGTAAGTGCTGGATTAACTATTCAGTTAACAGCAGTTGTTGATACTGATGGATTCGCAAATAAAGCAGTACAATGGACTGTAGAAAAAGCTACAGGAGAAAGAACAAAAGTAACTGTGGATTCTAACGGATTAGTTACTATTCCTAGTGATTTCTCAGTAGTTGAATCACAAACAGGTCAAATTACTATTAGAGCTACTTCAATTTATGATAGTACTAAATATGGAGAAGCTTCTATTACAGTTCTTTAAAAGATTCCTAACAAGGGAGGGAAATATAATCCCTTCCTTATTTTTAATTGTAAAGGAGGTATAATATGAAGAAAAAATTAATTAATTCACAGATGTCTAATTTTGCTACTTATAATATGTATTTAAGACAATTATTAACACTAGCAGAAAATGTATTCGAGTTTAAAAACTTACCAACTTATATAGATATATCATATTTAAATAAGCAATTATTAAGAAATGGAAGTATAGCATTTTTTATGGACGAAGTGCTAGGATTACTTGCTCTACCATATGTAGTAGTGAATGGTTTAGATGTTTATGGTAGACCTAGAAGAATTGAAGTCTTAGGACAGAATGGCTATAGACGAATGTTAAATAGTGATGAGTTCGTTATCATGTATGATAATAATGGCAGGTACCCATTATATTTAGATATCTGTCAATACGCTGAAAGATTAGCATTAGATACTAGGACAGCAGATATTAATATAGCACAGCAAAAAACGCCTAGAGTATTTAAAACAACTCCAGAAAAAGAGCGAAGTTTAAAAGATTTAGTAAATAACGTTGATGGCTACGAAAACACTATCATTACATATGATAACTTAGAGATAGACGAAACCACAATGATATTAGCTCCTGCACCATACGTTACAGACAAAATAGATTTACATAAACAAAATGATTATGCTGAATTTCTAAGGCTAATAGGTATATCTAATTTATCTTTTCAGAAAAAAGAAAGAAACATATCAGACGAGATTCAAGCTATGCAAGGTGGCACGATAGCCAGTAGATTTTCTAGATTTGAACCTAGAAAAAGAGCAGTAGAAGAAATTAATTTAAAATTTAATCAAAATATTGAAGTATCATATTATGATGGCGAGCCATCTACCATAAAGGAGGCTGATTATAATGAATCCATATTTGATTCCGATTCTAATTCCGAAGATTCCAACTATTAACGAAAAACCGCCAACTTTATATTCATTACTTAATGCAATAGTTAATTATGGTAAAGAGGACAAAACTAAAATCAGTAATTTAGCTAAAGAAGGAAGAAGTACAATATTTGATTTTAATTATCCATTATCTGAATATATAAATAAAGAAGAATTCGAATGTATGATTTTAAATAAATTTATGATGAGAAGGATAGGATTCGACACAGTCGTAGCATTTAAATTACAATTAAATGTAAAATTAAATGAAATAATGCCAACGTATAATAAATTATTTGATGCTATGCAAACATGGAATATATTTAATGATGGAGAAATTACTGAAAGAGATACTAAAGATGATAGAGTAATTAATAGTACAAATGAGATTAATACCGAATCTAATAGTAAATCAGACAGAAGATACTCAGAAATGCCACAGAATCAACTGCAGAATATAGCTGACGGAAGTTATTTAACTGATTATAATCTAGATAATATGAATGATTCTGGAAGCAGTAAAGGTAGCACTAATACAAATGATAATAATGTAGTTAAAGAAATAATTAAAAGAAGTCCAGCGGATAAAATAAATATATATAAAAATTATATAGAAAGTAAAAATAATGTTTATTCAATGATATTTAAAGATTTAGATAGTTTATTCTATCAATTAGTATAAGGAGGAGATAATATGAATAAATTAAATTATAAATATGAAACATTAACACCATTTAAAATATGTGTATTAGAGAATTTTCCTTTTTTAGAGGCAGATTTTGATGCTCTTACTAACTATCAAATTATGTGTAAACTTGCTGAATATATAAATAAAGTTGCTAAAAGTCAAAACATAGTACAAAAAAATATAATAGAACTTAATAATTGGTTTAATAATTTAGACGTTCAAGAAGAAATAAATAATAAATTAGATCAAATGGCACAAAGCGGAGAATTACAAAATATTATAAGTGCATATTTAAATTTAAACGGGGTATTATCGTTTAATACAGTTGCTGATATGATAGCAAGTGAAAATATTGTATCTGGCAGTACTTGTAGAACTTTAGGAAAATTAAGCTATAACGATGGTTACGGTAGATTATATAAAATAGAACATATTATAAGTGCTGACGAAAACGAGGTAGACGGAATAAACTTAATTAATTTAAACCGTGACGACTTATACGCTAGACTTATAAAAGAAGAATATAATATAGAATTTTCACGTATAGAAAAAAATATTAAATATATTTCTGTTGAAAATTACGGATTAGTTGGAGACGGATTAACAGACGATACACAAGCTATACAAAATGCTTTTAATAGTGGAAACGAAAATATATTATTTCCAAATAAAACTATATTAGTAAAAAGTCCTATAACAATACCTAATACAGTAAAAAATATTGACTTTCAAAATTCACATATTAAATATGATTATGAACAAATAGAAAACGTTGTAAATGATTTATTTAGTATAGAAAATAATGAACATTTAAATATTTATAACGGAAAACTAGAATATTTAGGAACTTACGATTTTAACAATCAAAGTTATGCTGGTTTAGTTAGTGGTATAAAAATTACAAATTCTAATTTTATTTTAATAAAAGGAACAGAAATTACAAAATTTAATCGTGACGGAATAAAAATAGCAAATACAGATCCTAGCGAAAATTATTGTAATGATATCACAATAGATAGTTGTTATTTACATCATAACAGAGTTGGTGGAATTATTTTCGGAAATACAAAAAATTTACGTATAATTAATTGTACATTAACATATAACGGTATTGCAACAGATAGTCACACTGGTTATGGTTTAGCAGGTGCTAGTGATTATACACCTATTGACTCATATATTTTAAATAATACAGCTTCTTTTAATTATAGAAAAGGAATTGATTTTCACTCTGGTATAAATGGAATAATTGATAATAATATATGTGAAGGAAATATTTTATATGGTATATATTATACATCTAATTTTGAAATTGGAACTTGGCATATAACAAATAATATAATTAAAAATATGAAAATAGCACCGACAGATAGTAACAATGCTAAATATGGTATTTTGTTAGGTGCTGACAGTAATAATACTTTTGATAAACAAGCTAATTTTATTGTTCAAGGCAATAGCATTTTTGATTGTATTTCTAATGAAAATAATGATTTTTATTCTATTTATTTAAATATGTTTAATTTGTATGAAGGAATATTTAATATTAATAATAATTATATAAATTGTGAAAATGTAGGGGCAATTCTATTCTCAAATGGTACATCAAGAAAAAGTATTGTTATTTTAAATAATAATTATTTTAAAAATAATAGATGTAAAACAATACCAGTATTTTTAAATGATCCAAATTTTGATACGTACAAAGTTGTAAATAATTATATTGAAGTTACAAATAATCCACAAGAATATACAATAGGAACAGTTACACCAAATAACATAAATACTTCTAAAATAATATATATTAATAATATAGCAATAAGTCCAAATAATACAGAAGCTAATGTATTTTTAAGTAGAGCAGTTACAAATATGCTAAAACGTCTAAATATTATAAATAACAAAGTAATTGAATAAAAAGAGAGGTAAAACCTCTCTTTTTTTATACAATATCATTATTTAAAGTATAATTACCTATATTACTATGATTATGCCATATAGTAATACCATTTTGACAAGCTTTATTTATTATTTCCATATATTCTGATGGTACTGAAATATTATTACTAGAATAACCAATACATTCACCTTGACCTATTTCTATATAATTAAATATACTTCTTCCAGTAATATTAGCTAATTTAACTTCATTGATTCGATATCCATATCTACTAAAATAATCGTCAATTATCTTAGCGTATTCATCTTTTATAGACATTTTATATATACTAAATAATCCGCAATCCTCATTTGAGAAATTAATATCTCCAGCGTTAGTATTTCCTTTGGCTTGGTTTGGTGTCATATCAGCTAAAGTAACTTGATGTAAGGCATTATACATACTTGATATACCTGTTAAAGCACCTGATACAGAACCACTGCCAACACCACCTGCTACAGATATTCCACCACCAATTAAATTAAATACGGTATTAAGTCCATTTTGTCTAAGCCAATTTTGATAGACATCCGAATTATATGAACAGACAGGAAGTTTACCACCAACAATACCAAAATTATAATTTATATTTTCATTTTTATAAAATAATGGAATTGCTTTAATAGACATACCTGGAGTCAATGATGATTCTACTCTTAAAGCTATGGATTTTTTACCTAATACAGAATCATACGCGAAATCTTCGTACTTAAAAGATTCAGTTATTCCACTATTATTAGTAACATTGAAAAAGTTATAAGGATAAGTAAATAACTTTTTATTTTTTGGAGTATAATTATTTCCGATTTTAGTAGGCTCTTCAATATTTATAGTCCCTATCGTATCCGATATATCTGACGAAGCTAAATATTTTAAATTAGAAGTAATAGTAGTTCCTCCTTTAGTTCCTGTCCATACAACAGCAGTACCATCAGTATAACTTTCTATTGAATTAGGTATCATAAATAGACTAATTATAGCGTCACTTTTACCTAGTCCGTCATATATTTTAATAGCATTAGTGCAGTTAGTAGCATCGGCAAAACCTAAATAATATAAACCTCCGTATATACTATTGTAAACTCTATTATTATTGTATGGAGTGCTTTCATCAGGAAGTTCAGTTACTCCCATACATATAACATATTCAGTTGGGTCTGATTTAAAATTTTCAACTCTAGCATTCAATACATAATCGCCTAATTCTAAACCTTCTGGTACTGTATGATTACCTGCGATGTCATCATTTACGTGTTCTCTGATTATATAGCAAGGTTTTTGCTCCCAATAACCATACCAAGTAGACCAGGCGTCTACGGTATATGTTATTTCCGAGCAATTATCACTTTTAAATTCTACTGAATCTATCCAAGCAAAAAACCATTTATTAGAATAATATGGATTCTGGAATGCTATATAATTAGCACTTAAGACGTCATTATAATTAAAACTTACTCTAATTTTTCTATCTACAACGTTTAAAAATTGATATGTAGAATTCTGAGCTACAAAGTGACCTGTTGATAACAATAATTCAACCATATTATTATTAGAATAATTTAGTACATTCTTATAATCTTTATCCATTTTAATATTTTTAGCTATTATAACTCTACTATTTAAGCTCATCTTTTCTCATCTCCTCTAATAATTCTTTTTTAACATCTTGATATAAAAATTTTAAAGTTACAATATGTATAGTAAATAATACTATTAGTATAATTATTAATATTGTTAATAAATATTCCATTTTTATCCCTCCAATATTCTTCCTATTTCTTTCATAAGAAATGGGGGCACTTCAGGATATAATAATGGTATAACCCTTGTCTTCATATCATTTATATAATCTATAGCCTTATTATTTTTTGCTTTAACTGAAGCATATAATTTTTTGTAAGGTTTAATCCTAGCATTTTCTAGTTTTAAGTTAGTTATGGTATTTTCTAACTTTTTAATTGTATTTTTTTGGTCTTCCATTGCGTTCATGATTCCCTCGTATAATTCTTTAGGTACTTCATACTCTTTACCGTTTGGTAAAATTATTATATATTTATTCATTATTTATCATCTCCTATTATTTCATTTAAATTATAAATAATCTTTTTATTATATTCTTTCGCTATAGTATGCTCTATTCTACATCCTCTAGCACTTTCCCATCCAGGCATAAAATATATATAATCTGCTAAGCTCATTTTTATTATATTTACAGCTTGCGAAATTAATTTACTGCCATCAGTTTTAGGCTCAACTGAATCAATATTATTTATTAATTCAAAGCCCACTTCTTCTAATATGGATGATATATGACATCTTTCAGCTTCAATATCAACCAATTTTTTGCCAGCCATTGGCTGACTGATAAATACTTTTTTCATAATTTCCTCCTATTTCTTTATCTCAAAATCGATAACTTGCTTAAAATCAGTTCCGCATAAGTCATCTGAGTAAAATATTTTATTTTCTCTAAATGTATTATACAATAATTTTTTTACATTGTCATTAGGAAATGACATATCATAAATATTTCTCTGCCAATATTTACTAACTTTTACTACATCAGAAAATACTAAAATTTTATTTTTAATTTCTCCGTCATATGGATATATAAACCAGCAAACCTCTCTACTTTCTTTATCCTGGATTAATTCTCCTACAAATTTAAAATTTTGATATTGAAACATAATTCTAAATATAAATTTGTATTCTTTTCTACTTTTAGGTAAATGAGGCTGAGGATATGTCTGCCATGAACCACCATTTAACATCTTTCTATTTTTACCTATTGTATGAGACGAACGACCAGAATCTTGACAATATTCAATTGCTATTTTAATAGTTTCATTTTCAGCAGATTCTACTTCAGTTGTTTCTATTGTTCCTTGTTTTTGTCTAGAGACTATTTTATGAAGTCCCCACTCATTAATATACGGACATACTCTACTAATAGTATTACCAACTAACCAAGCCCTAGTAGTACCTCTTTTTCTATCTACAGTACAATAAAAATTCATAAATTTGTCAGGCTCATTAGAAAGATAAACACTTCTAGACATAAACTCTTCAAATATTATATCGTCGACATCTAAGTAGCTAGCCCCTGCGTAATTTTGCTCTGTTGAGAGTGCTACTACATATCCTATATGGTCACCTCGCACAGTGCTTGGCTTCCTATCAGGGTCATAATTAGATAAATATAATCTACCTCTATATAAAGTAATGCAATTATATTTACCTTTAGTTAATTTATAAACATCTACATCAGCGAAATAACTTTCAATTTTATCTGATTTAATTTCTTCGGTTAATCTTCTCATTAAAATGAATCGTCTTCCAGTTTCTAGATATTTTTCTACTGCTTTTCTATGCTTGACTTGATAAGATTTACCATTTGACCTCTCGCCATAAATAATATTAAATGGTGCATTTAGTGAGTCTATTTTATCAAGTGAATAATAAACTATTTTCGGCATTTTCTAACCTCCTTATTTTTCTTTATTATAACTAATTCTAGTTGTCTATCAGTAAGAAGATACTTCCATTCAATATAGCCTGCGATTATATTTTCTGGAGAAACTTCTTTTACTAGTTTTTTAAAATCTTTAGCTCTCATGCTCTTCCTCCGTATGATAATTAGTGTCAGACGAATCTTCTATTATAAATAACTTTTTAGAAAATTTTATTTTATTACTAAATTTATTTTTTTCATACTCATTATTAAAATATTTAATAAAAGATTCATTTTTTAATACATTGTATATAATCAAATATATCATACTATACCTCCATTAATAAATTAGTGTATTTAATTAATATATGTATATTAAATAATAACTTAATGATTAATATTATAGTTAATATTAGTCCAACTCTTTCTACATCAATTAACATTGATAAAAAAGATATTATAACCAAAGACTCTCCTATTAAAGTTTTTTCAACCCACTTTTTTAATCTAATTTTTTTCATATTTCTTTAACTCCTTTAATACTTCTTTCATATGATCTTCTACTAACTGACTAATACTTATATTAAGTGTGGTAGCATAAATCTTATATTTTAGATAAACATCAGAATCAATATATAAAGTCACTTTTTTATTTGTTTCTTTTTTCATATTCTCCTCCTTTCTTAATTACAAATATATTATACCATAATTAAATAATTATGTCAATATAATTTTAACTTTTTTTAATTTTTTCTATATCAGATTCTTCATTTAATAGATAAAGTTCGGCTATATTAGATTCAATATATCTACGAACTTTTTTTACATTCTTTGGACTAGTTCTTCCAGAATATAAATTAGATTTATCTACTTTAGCTTTTTTACATACATTCGTAATATTAATTTTACTAAACTTCTTAATATATTCTAAATCTTCCATTTTATCCCTCCTTATATATTGCTCTAGCTGATGATTCGTCATTTAATAAATTTGCATATTCTAACGCTTTTCCAAGTACATAAGTTGTAGGAACTACACAGCATCCTGTCTTATCCTTAACTAAATATTTATTTCCTAAATAATCAGTTACTTCAATGTTTTTCATATCATCAGCATAAATTAATAAATTTTTATTAGTATCTTTGTAACTGAATACAAAATCATCTTTAAAGTCATTTAAATCTTTTAATGCTTTAGCTCCGCTTTTAGGAACTCCAGATACTGTTATTCCTATTACTCTAGCTAAGCCATTTTTTTCTTCAATTACATTATCACTATCTTTTACTTTATCAATATCTTTCAAATATTCATAAGCATATTTTTTTGCCCCCTGCGTGATAAACTTTTCATAATGAGCGTCTGAATCGAAAACTCCAAGCATATGCTCTACTCCTTTAATATCTTTCGGTTTATATCTATTTATATTTATTTTTAATGCATTAGAGACGAACTCTATTCTTTTTTCTACGCTTTTATTATAATCTTCAATAACCTTTTTATCATATCCAGGAGCTAGTTTTATACTATCAGTATCGCAATATACAACATATTCATCTAATTTTAATACATTTCTTAATAAATTATTTCTAGCGTAAGCAGTAACCCACACACCATAAGCAAACGATAAAAATGCTTGCTTCTTCTCAGCATATAAAGATTCTTCTATTTCTTCATTTGTTAATTCTCTTTCCATCCAACCTTCAGTATTATCAAATAGTACTTCATCTCTTATAGTATTAGTAACACTCATTCCATATAGAGCGTTAAATTTAGCCTTTTCTCTATTGTATTCTAATTCTTTTTCTGGTATTCCTTTATATTCAGTTTTAATTATATACTTATCTAATACAAAGTTAATGAATTGTTTAGGTAAATAATTATAATTAGCGTAGTATGCTTCCAGTATTTCATATTTACCTTTATAACTATCTAATATGAAATAGAAATCAATATCAGTTAGTGTAATTTCAAGCTCTTCAGCGGATATTAATCTACCGTTATCATATTCTCCTCCGACTATTCTTCTGCATTTACTTTGTGATATAAAATTATTAAAATATTTACATTTAATATTTTTAAATTTAACCACTAATAAATAAGCTAATCGTTTTGACATCTCTTCCCTCTTTGTGATATAACATCTTTTAAATTCACTAGAAGGATATTTATAACTTACTAATACATATGGATAAGAAGAAGTAAAATCCCAAGAATCAACATTTTTTATAACTTCATCAGCATAAATCCAATTAGCATGAGTATAACCACCCATAAAAGCTTCCATTAATAAGTTATAAATATGAGGATTAGTGTTAATTGCTTTTCCTACTATTCTTCTGTATTTAAAATCTTTCAAAACTAAATTCTTTAATTCTCTTCTAACATGACCTGTTGATGTGATTGGTATTTTATTTAGTTCTAAATAAGTTTCTAGCTCATACTTTATATAGTAATAGACTACTAAACAGTCATATTCACAGTATCCTAATTCAGCTTCTGTTAAAGGTGTTATTGAAGTTCTAACTAAAGAATAATCAAGATCACCAACTTTTTTGGCTACTGGTAAATTATAAACTTCCGATAATTTAGCTAGTGGTAGATTAGTCATTAAATAAGTACATCTACATTCAAAATTATAATCTTCAAAATTACACTTCATGACTTTTCTTTTTTTTCGAGCTACTACATCACATAAATTAAAATTACCTCTTAAATATTGAAATTCAAATGATAAATTGTGAATAAACATAAATTTTTTATCTGGAATATAATTATTAAGAATAGTTAAAAATTCTTTTAATTCATCCCATGTTCTGCCATAATAAACAATATCATTTACACCAAGCATCCAAATATACATACAAGAATAATATTCGCATTCTTCTTGTTCTTCTTTACTAAGATTCTGATATTCAATACCTGGAATTACTTTATTATTTAATTTTAAATATGAAGATGTTTCTATATCGAATGTATAAATAGTAGTATCATATTTTTTTCGTTTTCCTATTATAGAATGCTCATGTCTTATATATTTTTTATAATATAACATAATCTAATTTCCTATCTTTAAATTACATATTTTTCATAAATTTTTAATGCTTTATTTTTCATAGTTTCATCATTAATTTTAAACGCATACCTTGACAACCTGGTAATAAATTGATTTTCAGTATCATTAGCTTCTTTAGCGTCTTCTATGAGAGCCCATGCAGTACTAGCTCCAATCTTATTAACTAAAGTACTAAAATCTTCGTCTGACAACATATCATATAAGGTTTCAGCTTCTTCTTCCGTTATTTCCTCTTCATCAATCGATAATGTGCCTTTTAAACTTGATATAGTTTCTTTTTTAACTCTTTCAATTCCAGATACTGTAGATGTAACTGATTTCATAAACTGCCTAGTTGCTTTCTGTACTGCTCTAAGTTGTGTAATAGTCATATTTTCATTAATTTTAATACGACCCTCTTTCCATGCTTTCGTTGTTTCAGTAGTAAGTCTTTTTTTAAGTTTCTTACTAGACCAAGTACCAGATTTATACGATTTACGCATTGATGTATTGGCTGGTCTTTCAAATCTACCTGTCTTAGGATTTCTTTTAGCTCTATTAATATCGTAACCTCGTTCAAGTTTATTTAATCTCTTATTTGCTTCTCTAACTTCATTCTGTACTTGTTTAAATATTTCCTGTTTCTTATTAATTGTAGGCAGAGGTCTTTTATATCTTTTTTTAGCCATACTTTCTCACCTACCTTTCATATTAATTATACACTTATTAAGTGTACTATGTCAAGTAAAATAATAACAAATTAAAATAATTTTGAAATATGTTTCACGTGAAACATTAATATATGGCATTGGTCTTTGGTCTTTGGTCTTTGGTCTTTGGTCTTTGGT
>JALEXS010000051.1 GCA_022780025.1 Mollicutes bacterium
GCTATTGCTTCTGTTAAGAATGAAATTTATACTGCTGATGGATGGAGAAATTTCTTTTATAATTCAACTTTTGACCCAAGAAGATAATTATGGAAATAATACCAAAACTTAATTTAAATAGAAATCCAAAAGATATTCCTAGTGGTAGTTTAGTTGCTGCTAAGAATATGATTATAGACGATACTGGAAGTTATTTTACTAATGAATATGGATTTAGTGTTGCATTTGAATGTCCAAATGATGGGGAATTTATTTGTGGTGTTATACCTACGAATAAAGAACTTGTTATATTTACTTATGATAATGTTACATCTAGAATTTATAGATATAAAAATGGAACATATAAAGAAGTAAATAAAGGTTGGAATTATTCTGGAGGTAAAATTACTGGTTCTTATACTTATAATTATAAAAATGAATTAATTGTATCAGTAGGTGAATATGATGCTATAGATGTAAATGGAAACAAATTACAAGTTCCATATAAATCTTGGAATCTTGATAATTGTATTAATACAAATCATAATCAAGAAGAATATATAGGTAAAATAAATGCAGATTATAATTTAATTTCAGGAAATCTTGTTTGTGGTGTATATACATTTTTTGTAAGATTTTTAGTTAGTGATTATGATTATACTAAATGGTTTCAAATAACTAATGATATTTTTATAATAGATTCAATTAATGCTACTAATATTCAACATACATATTTAGTAAATTTTGAAAAAACTATAAATAATACTTTGCTTCCTAATGTAAATTCTAATGCAATGTCTAATAAAGGAATTAGAATAAACTGTACTAATTTTAATAATAATTTTCATAAATATCAAATTGGATATATAATTAAACATGATGAGGAAGTATTAGGTAGAATATTAAATACTTATGATTCTACTATTGAAAGTATTGACATTGTATCTAATGATTATATTGAAGAAGAAAGTATTGATAATTTATTAAAAAATCCAAATCAATTATACAATGTAAAGAATATAATAAATTATAATAATAGAATATATTTATCTAATTATGAAGAATATAAAAATGAAAATATTATTAATAATGAGATAAATATATCAGTTGATAGAAAAACTTCTCAATATGTAGATATTAGTAATAAAGAAAATGTCGATGCTTTTAGGTCTTTAATTCCTTTTCAAAAATATAATATATTTATTCATTATATTAGAAAAGACCATTCTTATACAAATGGATTTCATGTAGCTACTATTGTTACTCCTGATGAAACTATGAATGGTAATAAAAGTAGATATATTTTAAAATTTACAAATAGAAATTTATCAAATAGATTTATAGGTTATTTTTTTTCTTATGAAGATATAGAATATAATGCTTGTAATATAATCAAATATAATACAAAAGGTATTACAAATACAGATTATTTATTTAAAATAGATTCTATAATAGGAAATTATATTGATGGTAATAAAAATAATCCTATAGTAATATCCAATAAATATATATCACCAACAAGATATTTAGGTGTTAATGATTCAAATGGATATTTTTTAACTACTGATGATAATAATCAATATAATAAAAAAGTTAAAACTCTATATAGGCTTAGTAAAAATTATTATAATATTATAGAAGATGAAGAAATTAGTAATTATATTCCTAATTTTAGACAAGAAGCTATTATTGTAAATTATAAATCTTCTTATCGTAACGAAAATGACAAAGTTATAGATGGAGGTGCAGAAATAATTATAAACCCTGCTGCTACATCTGTTATAAATATGGACGGAAAGCAAGTTACTTATTATATTAATGTTGATAAAAGTATAATGTATTCTAAATATTATTATGCTTCATATAATATAAAACAAAAACTTAATGAAGGTTCAGTTAGTTTAACAGATAAAGATGGTAAAGCTGTTGGAGTATTTTATAATAAAGTTTTATCACCAGATAAATTATGTGATTATTTAGAAGTCAAATCTTCTTATACATCTAAACCTAGTAAAAGTTTTACTAATTATCAAAAAGATTATACTAATATATTTAATAAAACTATTCGTAGAAGTAATGTAATATCTGATGAAAGTCTTGTTAATGGTTTTAGATTATTTGATACTGAAGAATATAAAATAATAAAAGAAAACAAAGGCGATATTACTAATATTGTTGGTATAGGATTTTATTTACTTGTTCATACACAATATGGTTTATTTGTTTTTGATAGAACTCCTAAACTTACTAAAAGTAGTCAACTTCAAATACCTGATGTATTTGATATAGATTATCAAGAAGTACTTCCAAGTAATGAAGGATTTGGAGGTCTTTGGAATAAAGAAGAATCTATTATTAGTAAAAACGGATATATATGGTATGATAAAGTAAATAAATATATATTTAAATATGAAAATGGCAAAGTTTCTATATTATCTTCTGATATTAATAATTTTATTAAAGATATAAATATTGATACAATTAGATTTGGAGAAGATTTAAACACTAATAGACTTCTTATTTGTATTTATATAAGTAAATATACTATAACTCTTAGTTATAATTTTAATACTAATACTTTTATAAGTATGCACGATTATAGTTTTACTAATTGTTATAGAACATATAATGAAGCTTTCTTTTTTGATAATAATAAAGATAAATCTCGTCTTTATATATTTGATAAAAAAAGTAATACATATCATAATTTAATTACTACAAATTCTTTATATTATCCTATATTATTATGAACAATGTAAATAAACAAAATATAAATGATAATAATGCAAAAGTTATGCCTCCTTTAGAAAATAATAAAATAGTAAGTGTATCTATATCTTTAGACAATATAAAAGAAGATGGTACTCTTTATTTGCATGGTATTGTTAAGGGGACTGGTACATTATTTCCTGTTATTGTGACTAGTATAGATATATATATAAATGGTTCTTATTCTTATACTAATCATGGTAGACTAGAAGGATATGAAACTATTTATTTTAGAGACATTGGTGTTTCTAATGCTGCATATAATGCTAGTCATAATTCCATTTCTGTAAAAATTATCGCTCATGGTTATAATGATGTTACTTCTAATACTGTAGAAAAAAATTTACCTACACATGAAGATTTATCTAAAGAATTTATAAACAATGAAGGACTTGATAAAATAAATAATGTTTATATATTTAAAATACATCCTAAAGATGATAATTCAAATAAAAGTTTTTTAAAAGAAGGTTCTATATATTTTACAATAGATGGTTCTGATCCATCTAATAGTTCTAACGAAAATAGAACAAAATATAAAGATAATGAATATATAACAATTCCTAATGTTACTGGAAATTATACTATTAGAGTATATCACGTTGTAGGAAATGTAAATGCTGAATTAGAAAATTATACTTTCAATATAGAAAGTCAATTATATGATGCTCCTATAATAACTTATGATAATGAAACTAATAATATAAATTTTAGTAATTTTCCTACTAATAGTTTAAACAATTTAATATTACAATACGAAATAATAGATGTAACTTGGGATATACCTATAGATACTGTTAATTTATCTATAGGTAATCAAACATCATTACAAGTATTTAATAATAGAGATTGCAGAATTAGAGCAAGAATTATAGATGATAGAGGAGAAAATTATGGTAAATCTTTATGGACTGCTTATATCAAATGTATTGTAAATAAAATAAAATACGATACTCCTATTGCTACTATTGATGAAGTTCATAAGAAAGTAACAATTTCAAACATAAGAGAAGATTCGTATTTAGTTTTAACATTACACTATAATGATGGTGTAGAAATAACTACAAATAATATAGTAGGTGACGAAAATAAAACATATTCTTTTATTTATAATAAAAGCGGAAAAGCTATTTTTAAACTTGTTAATAAGAATGGAGCTAATATTGGTGAATCTAATTATGGCAATATAAAATTTTCAATAAATAATGAAATTGTTCCTGATATATTATATGCTACTCCAAAACTTTCTATAAATAGTACTGGTTATATAAAAATTGATTATAATTTATATGGTGACATTTGTGACTTATATTATGAACTATCTTTAGACAATGATAATGATGGAGTTTATGAAGATGTTGATACTTATAAACAAGATAGTATAACACCAAGTGGAACTGAAGGTTACGCAAGTAGAACTATTAATGTTGGAAAACAAAGAGGAAAAATAAAAGTAAGATTAGTTAATCATGAAAATGAAGAAAAAGGTTTTTCTAATTGGAGTGATTATCTAGTATTTGATTTTATTTCTGAAGAAGCTATTATTAGTTATCCTATTTTAAATATAAATTATAGCGATAATCAAATAACTTGTGTATTTAATAGACAAAGTACAGAAAATATTAAATATACTAAAGTTTATTATACAATAGACGAAAGTGAACCTGACGAAACATCAAATTTAGCAATTATAAATGAGCCTTTTATTATAAATGTTAGTAATGATATTATAATAAAATATAAAGCTTTTTATGATGATAATGGAAGTAAGTATTGGAGTACTGTAGCAAGTAAATATATAAAATATAATTCTTCCGATAAATATGTCAAACCTATATTAATAAGTAATGTTGTTAAAAATTATATTGACATTATTTATTCTAAAGATATAGAAACAACTAAATCACTTGAAAGTATTCAATATATTATAGATGTTATTAGTCAACCTTTTGGAACTATTAATGTTGCAGAACAAGCTTTTGCTAGATTACTAGACCACAAAGATGGTAGATATAGTGGGGATTGTTTAGTTTTATATTCTGATGAAACATATAGCGGAGTAATAGATATTAATGACAAAGGTGATAATAATGTAATGAATAATTACAAATATCCAACTTTTCAAAAAGGTCATTGGGAATTTAATTATTTTAGAAATAATGGAACTCAGCTTATAACAGAAGATGAACTAACTAAAATTTATACTAATATTCCTTATGTTGATAGTAATGGTAATACTATTATTGCTACTATAACTTTAGCTGATTTATATAAGTCATTTGGTATAACATCAACAGAATCAGGCATTGTTTTGCGCTCAGACAATCGAAGTTTGATTTATGGTAAATATATCGTTGCAAGATTTATCTTCA
>JALEXS010000059.1 GCA_022780025.1 Mollicutes bacterium
TGTTAAAAATTAGTGATTATATTTATTTCTATAATAACGTTCGAATTAAAACTGGACTTAATAATATGAGTCCTGTAGAATTTAGAAAACAAACATTTGCTGTTTGAATATAAGTAAAAATTTTGGGGTTCACAGGGTTTTGCAGGGTTTTTAAAAAAATTATTAGCATAACATTTGATAATACCATTATTTTTTCATTTTTTTAATACATTAAATAAACCAATTATTAACATGTAAATTACTAGTTATTTACTAATTTCATATCTTGTACTATAAAAAGAGGATTATTCTTGTTGAACAATCCTCTAAAATTTAAAGTTTTATAACTATATTACTTAATAGTAATGTCTTTGCTATTTTTATTAAAAGTTATGACTACTTCTTTATGTCCGTTAATAGAGAAATTATCATTAACACAATTATTTTTATTAACTAGTTCTTTATTTAATATATTCATATAACCATAGTATTCATTATCATAGAAAATAATAAAAGCTAAATCACTAGATACTTCTTTATTTATAGTAAAAATTTCTTTATGGTTCTCTAATTTAGACATATTTAACATATCTATAACTTTATCTATTTTTTTATCGATAACTACTAATTTTACATCGCTTACTTTTAATGCATTTCTTTTAATTTTAAAATAAGTAGCAAACCCACTAATAATTAAAGCAAGAATACTGACATAACTTAAAGTTGATAAAACAGTAAGTCCATAATAACCATTTGGATTAGTAACATTTCCAACAACACCACTAAGTCCGCCAGCTAAAGCATCTTTTAAATCATATCTATAACTTAAATAAGCAACAGTCATCATAATAGATATTTCGACTATGGATAAACCCATTAAAATTATACGATCCAAAAATTCAAGTGTACTTCTATTTGCATCGCTAGAAACATGTTTTACTAAAGAAATTATTATTTCAATTGTTCTAGATATAACTCTATAAATAATAAATGCTTTAAGTCCTAAAAGTAATGGGATTGAGTTTGAATAATAAAAAGCGAAATAAGAAATAACTCCAATAACGATGATGAAAAGGAGATTAACTAAATTAAAATCTCTTATTAAAAAAGTACGATTATAACGATTATATTCTTCATTATTCGGATCAATAATAATAGCATTCTTACTTATTTTTGATAAAACATAATCTGGTGTTAATAAAAAAACTAATATTGCACTAATTTTATCAAAGACGCTTATTTCAGAATCAAAATAATCTCTCATATCAGCACCTATTTTTTTAAGTAAATTAGAAAAATGATATTTTGATACAAATTTAATAACAAGAAGTTTAGAAACACTAACTATAATTGTATACATTACAAAAATTACAATAGCAGCTATTAAATATCTGTAATCTTGTAATCTACCAAAACAAGCATAAACACCAGCTATACCTAATAAAGAAATAATACATTTACCTATACCTATTAATAAGTCTTTGTTATCTTTCTTTTTTACATTAAATAATAGAATAGATAATAATATTAATCCTATAATTGATATAAATAATAAAGCTTCAAAAATATAAGAAAAAATTTTCATAATTTTGCCTCCAGCAACATATTAGTCTTTTTTTAGTAGTAAGTAAATCAATGTTATATAGTAAGAAATATACTGGAAATTTACTAATTAAATTAAAAACACAGTAGTATTTTAAAAAAGTATTCTAATTGGGACTATTTTTTAAATTTAATAATTTTATTTATAAAATAAATCGAATGAAAAAAATTATAAAAATTTAATTTACGAAAGTTTGATATTATCTAGCGTATATATTAAACATCATTTTCGTCTCTATCTAAAATGACAATACCTATTTCTCTTGCTCTAACTGCTAATTCAGTTCTTGATCTAAATCCTGTTTTATTAAGCATATTTGAAATATGTTTTTTAATAGCGTTTAAAGAGACTTCTATTTTGTCAGCTATTTCTTGGTTACTATAACCACCTGTTATATATCGAAGAACTATAAGTTCTTTATCAGTAAACTCATTACTTTTTGCTAGACCTACATTAACCTTTAAAGGTTTATCAGGATAAATAATTTGTCCTTCCATAACTTTATTCATTACAGATAAAATACAATCATTATTAGTTTCTTTATACCAAAATCCTTCAACACCTATTTTTTTAGCTCTTTTAATATAAGAACATTCTGGCATACTAGTTACTATTATTATTTTAATTTTAGGATATTTCTTTTTAATTTTATTAGCTGCTTCTAATCCACTAGCACCATCTGCAGTAACAACGTCCATTAATATAAGATCTATAGGTTTAGAAACACAATATAGTTCTGCAAAAGAAGCACAATTAATGCAATCAACTAATTTATAATTATCAGAAGTCTCAATAAAATGCTTAAATAATTGAGCAGGCATAGCCTGATCTTCAACAATTAAGACATTATATCTACCATTTTTCATACAAGAACTCCTTTTTTAATAATATAACTAATTTAAATATTGGTAAACTTTGAATATACATTTCTCCTTTTTCTTGTTCAACAAGTGTTCTTAAAGAAGATAGTCCACCTCCTTCTATTATTTCTTTTTGAGGTTGATTTCCATTATTTGTAATATTTATTTCAATTATTTCATCATCTTCTTTAATATTAACTACAACGTTAGTTCCTTTAGCATGTTTAACAGTATTGGTAATACACTCTAAAATAGCTGTTATTACTATCTTTTTAGGTATAATTTCATTTGGTTTATTTCCTTTTATAATTAAATCGACTCCAATTGATTTAGCAACCTTATATAATTCTTTATAAGTATTATAAGAATAATCTTTTTTCATGTTATTGAAAGCGATTAAGTTAGTATCCCACGTTTTTAATAATTCATTTTTTTCTTTTAATGATAAATTAGAAGTTAAACATTTACTTGTAGTTAATAATAATTTACCTAATTCATCATGAATGCGAATTTTAGCATCTAATATCTCTTTATCTATAATAAACTTCTCGATATTATCACTATATTCACGAATTCTTTTATTAAAATCTAATAATTCTTTTTGTTTTTCTTTCAATTCTAAAGATAACCTATAACTTTGTGTTACATCAATTGCTAAAAGTTCATAAAACTTATTCCCCTTAATAAAATGTTCGAATAAATTTAATGAGTATACTTTATTATTAATTTTAATAATTTGATTATCGCCTTTTTTAATTTTTTCATAATTATTAGATCTATTGCTATTCGTTAATTCTTCCCAAAAGCACATTCCGTTTAATAATGGTTTATCAAACATCTTTTTATAAAGAGAATTAATCTTATGGTTAGTTAATCTTAATAATCCATTTTCTTCAAAGAAACATATTCCACTAGGTAAATTATCAAAGCTTTCTTTTATACTCCTTTTAGATACTTGAGTATTTTGTAAATATAAAATTCTAAAAAAGACAAAAATTATAAATATTAAAAATATAATTATTAATAATATAAATAAAAATAAAGGAGCACTTGCAAAGAATAGACAAATATTAGGATACGATTGACCTTCTTTTTTTTCAGTAAAAGCTAATAACGTAATTAAAGCTAGCGAAGTAAACGCAAATATAAAGGCTGATATAATTGGAATTATTACTTTAGTTCTACGAACAATAGATAAAAATACATTACATAAAGAAGTAATAGCAATTATAAAAATAAATACTAATATAACTTTTTGAGATGATGTTTGTAAATCTAAAAATGTCATTTATTACTCCTTTATATCCATTTTAAAAGTTAGATAATAAGTATCATCTTCTTTAATAATATCGATTAAATTTTTATATTTTTCACTTTTTAATTTATTAAAATCATAATCAAAATTAAATTTTAAAGTGATCGCTAATCTCATAGTTATTTTATTATTATCATTACGTATATTTATAATTAAATATATAATATCACTTATAATAAGCCTAATAGAATCCATGAAAAATTCAAAGAAAAGTATGCCAATCTCAGCTTTAATTTTTTCTTTTGTATTATTTATTAATAAATTTTCTATTCCGTATAATCTTAAATAATTAGTAATTTCTTTAATTGATAATATGATTTCATTAAAATCTATATATTCATTTTGATTTAATAAAAGTTCAAGATTACTTCTTCTTTTAATATATGCTAAATGGACACACGCTTCTTTAAAATTCTTGTAAAAATTAGTATCATCTTCTTTTATTTTTAACAATAAATTATTTGTCAACGATAAATCATCTTTCAATATAATTAATAAATTATCATGCATATAATTCTTTTGTTTTATTTTAATTTCTTTTTTCTTTAATTCATTTTCATAAATTATCAAATTACTATCTTCTTTTATTGCTTCATTTAAATTCTTAATTTCATCTAATAATTTATTTATGTGAGATAGATCCTCAATATAAAAAATATAACCACCAGAAATATTTCTTACGGATAAACGATTATTTTCGCCTATAAAAATAAAACCATCTTCTAATGTTTTTTTACAATCATCCTTACTTAATTCTAAAAGATTATTTGAACCATATATTGGATTTAAATTCTTATCAGTAATTATTGATGAAATTGAGGAATTACTAAAATAGACCTCATAATTTTCATTAGAAGGAATAAGCCCAATGGCAATACAACTTTCAAATATAATAATAAAAGAAAAAGATAATAATTCAGGCATTTTATAAGAACGAGTTGAATAAATAAAACATAATATACAAGCAATAGTACAAATTAAAAATAAAGATATAGGAATCCAAGTTTTCTTTTTACATGATGATACACTACATTTAATAATTAAAACTAAAATATGAGTTAATATCATTATAATAATCCAACCAATTGCTAAATAATAAACAATTCCATGCTTATAATCTGAACTAAAGTTTTCAAAGTTTGGTTTAAACTTAAACGCTAATTGATGAAAATCATTAGTTAATATCAATATTATTAAAATAAAAGCTGGTATTAATATTAAATAAATCCATTTTCTTATTGGATGTTTTTCATCTTGTGTAGTTTCTAAAGAAACAATTAAAGCTAATGGTGGAACAATACATTGTGGAATATAAAATAAATACCATAAATATCTATTCATTCTATCAGTTGAAATAGTAAACTCATATTTAATATATCTTATAAATAACCAAAAGAATAATAATGCAGCAATAAAAAGTAATTTTCTTCTAATTCCTTTATCTATTATTCTTATTTTTATCGAATATCCCCAAATAAATATTAATACTAAAAATATACTTGTTTCATAAAAAGAACATACTGTAGCCCAATAAGATGGTAAATCTTGATCAATATATTGGAAAATTCCAGCTAAAATAAAGAATAATCCACAAATTATAAAAGTTGTTGTTCTCTTAGTAAAAAATTTCATAAACTCTAAATTACTTATGAATATTATTTTAACATATAGAAATAAATATTACGAAGATATCATTTATTTCATTTTGTAAGATTTAATCGCTATAATTGACATAATTATTAATAAAATCTTTAAAGTTATGCTAAAATATACAAGAGGATTTATGATAGAGATTAAAGAAGTCAAAACCAGCAAACAAATTAAAGATTTTATTACGTTTCCAACAAAATTATATAAGAACTGCCCATATTACGTTCCACAATTTTATAGAGATGAAAAGAAATTATTTACTAAGAATAATATTTATAGAAATGTTGCAAAACATAAATTTTTCCTTGCATACAAAAATAATAAATTAGTAGGTAGAATCCAAGGAATTATCCAATTGCAATATAATGAAATGCATAACGAAAAAAGAATCCG
Organism: Mollicutes bacterium; assembly: GCA_022780025.1. Lineage (GTDB taxonomy): Bacteria > Bacillota_I > Bacilli_A > RFN20 > CAG-826 > Onthovivens. Next base: position 5,801 of record JALEXS010000059.1, read on the forward strand.
TTTTGGACGCTTTGACTGTATAAATGATAAAGAAGTTTCAAAAGCTTTATTAGATGCAGTCACTAATTATGGAAAAAGTGAAAATATGGATACTCTTTGCGGACCATTAAATTATACTGATGCTGATCGTGAAGGCGTTTTAATAGATGGTTTTAATGAATTATCGACTTTATTTGAATCTTATAATTATCCATATTATTTAGAATTACTTGAAGATTATGGATTAGAAAAGGAAGTCGACTGGTTAGAATTTTCTTTAACTAAGCCAAAAGAAATTCCTGATAAGTTAAATAGAATTATTGAAAAATCTTTTAAAGTACATAAATTACATTTAGCACCTTTAAATATATCAAAAAGAAAATATCTTAAAAAATATGGATTACCTGCTATGAATGTATTAAATGAAGCATATAAAGATTTATATGGGGTCATTCCTTTAAATGATCAAATGAAAAAGCAAACTCTTAAGCAAGCTAGTTTAATTATTAAAAAAGACTTCTTACCTATAATTTTAGATGAAAATGATAAAGTCGTTGGATTTGGATTATCTATGCCTTCTATTACTAAAGCCTTAGTAGGAACTACAGGTAAATTATCTAATCCAAAAACATTATTTAAAATTCTTAAATGTTTAAAGAAACCTGATGGTGCTGAATTATTATTAATTGGTTTATTACCTCAATATAAACGTCTCGGCATTAACTCTATTTTTATCTATCAAATGTTAGATGCTTTTGTTAGTAAAAAACTTAATTTTTATGAAACAAATTTAAATTTAGAAACTAATACTGCTGTTATGAGTCAATGGAAACGGTTCGATTCTAGACAACATAAAAAAAGAAGATGCTTGGTTAAAAAGATATAGTTTTAAAGTAAAAAACCCTGCAAAAACCCTGTGAACCCCAAAATTTTTACTTATATTCAAACAGCAAATGTTTGTTTTCTAAATTCTACAGGACTCATATTATTAAGTCCAGTTTTAATTCGAACGTTATTATAGAAATAAATATAATCACTAATTTTTAACA